>CAIVGC010000189.1 GCA_903905335.1 uncultured Methylococcaceae bacterium | reverse complement strand
TTAACAGCCACGGCTTCTTTCAGTGCTTTAGCTATGGACTTATATGTTGATAGCAAAACTAAGCAAGTATTCACAGAGCCAGGTAAAGGCCGCGTGTTATTAAATGATTCTGGTAATTCAAAATCAGGTCATACGCCTTTCGTACCGACTCCAGTTGCAGCACCTGCAGCGGATATCGAAGCGATCAAAAAAGATTTAGAATTAAAAACCAATGAAATAAAAGCCTTAACAGAAAAAGCTGATGAATCTGCTAAGCCTGATGCTGTAAAAGTGTCTTTAACTAACGGTGTTAAGTTCGAAACTAGAGACGGCAACTTCACGACTGAAATACATGGTCGTATGCAAGTGGATTCACAAGAAAACGTGAATCAACAATTGCATAACTCCTTTGTATCAGGAACAGGCGCTCCTTTAGCATTGGATAACTCAGTGGGCATACGTAGAGCTCGTTTGAGTATGGAAGGTACGGTTTATAAAGATACTGATTATAAATTTGAATACGATTTCGCTAGAGCTGGAATGGTTGGTCAACTTGCTGGTAATACAGTCACAACTCAAAACACCTCAATTGCTGGTGGCATTACCGATGCTTTTGCTCGATATAACTTCAATAAAAAATTATCGGTAAAATTCGGTTCGTTTAAAGAGCCGTTAACCTTAGAAGATACCACCAGTGATATTCAAACTTCGTTCATAGAGCGCAGTATGGCGGTTAACGCCTTTGTTGATAACCTTAATATCTTTAAAGTGGGTATCGGCGGCAACTATTCGGCAGATCGTTGGTTAGTCGCGACAGCTTTGCAAACGCAAGGGCCAGGCGCCATGAATACTGCAACGTCTTATGTTCAACCTAGTGTTAATAGTCAGTCAGGTGCTGGTAATACACAGTGGGAGCTTAATGGAAGAGTCGCAGGCACACCTTGGATGGAAAGCCCCACTAAACTGTTACATGTCGGTGGTTGGGGATCTTACACGAGTGTTAACAATAACATAAATGGTAATGGAACAGTCGCTAATGGCGGTGTTACCTTTGGTACACAAATGGGTAACATGGATAGAACTAATATCTTAAATACTGGCAATTTGACTGCAGCTAATGGTTCGCAGATAGCCACTGCCTATAACCGTTTTGGTGCAGAAACGGCTGTGGTTTTAGGTCCTTTCTCAGCACAGGCTGAATATTTACAAACTAATGTCAGTGGCAATGGTTATAGTAATAATTCAATGGGCGGTTATTATGGTTATGTGACTTACTTCGTAACGGGTGAATCACGTAATTATGTGACTAAAACCGGTGCCTTTGACCGTGTAAAACCTAAGCATAACTTTGATATGAAAGGTGGTATGGGAGCTTGGGAATTATTGGCTGGGTTTGATGAGTTAAACTTAAAAAGTGGTGACAAGATTAATGGTGGTTCTGCTGAGTTAGGTAAACTAGGTATTAACTGGTACTTTAATCCTAGAGTTCGTTTGAATACTAACTATGTACATGCCTTTAATATTAATACGACTGGAATGTCAGGAACGGGAACGCCTGCTGCTTTCAACAATGCCAAACTAGATATGATTGAATCACGTATTCAATTAGACTGGTAAGCACACCCTTAAATCTAGCTTTAGATTTAAACCAGTCAGCGTAGGCTGACTGGATCTGAATACAGTGTCTCTCTCTTTAACCGCATTAGTTGTCTAATGCGGTTTTTTTTTCTTTACGGTTTTTAAAGCTAAGCAACGGTTGTTTTTGTCCAGCTATTAAAGCTCATCTGCTACGGAAGTAAAATAGCTTTTCGCCTTAAGGTCACAGCCATTAATAAGACAATATCGGCGCTCCCTGTTACTATGAGGACTGAACTTAATGGCAGTTCTGTAGGTCGGGTTAGCGACAGCGTAACCCGACACTTAAGCGGGACGGAGTTTGTAAACCCGTCCCGCTTAAGTGAAAAACATATCCCTCCTAGGTTTATGGGCGATCATTCCGTAAATGCTTGCCGCAAGCTCGGACAATGCTAAAACGCTAGCCCGACCTGCATGATAAGGTGCTGACAACCACATAACAATGAGCCACGCTTAAGAAACAGGGCAACAAACCGAGTCATCAAGCCCAAAACTTTAAGCAACCGGCGTAAAAGCCTAGGCAATGTTCGCGTCAGAGTAAGCAATGTGCGCACAGATTTAGATGATGTGCGCGATAGTTGAGGCAACTTTTAGGCTCTGCGTGGTCGCAGGGTCCAGCCTGCGATCAGGCTGAATGCTAAAAATCAGACAATTAATGAGGCCGTCAGCAAAAAAAACATCTATTTCGACTTTTTTTGCTAAATAAACGTCTAAATGTGCCCGCAATGCGTATACGCATGGCCTGCACGTTGCTTAAATGTGTGCTCTTGTTGCTTATGTTTTTGGGCTAGTTTTTTGTACTTATTTGATTATTCTCTATACAATGCAAGCTTAACTTTAGGCAGGATCAAACTATGGCTAGGTTGATTTTTGATACGCATGAATTTGTAACAGAATTAAAGCAAGCAGGTTTAAGTGAGCCGCAAGCGGTCGCGATTACTCGCTTACATCAACAAGCTTCAAATGCTACGATAGATTATGTTAAGCATGAGCATAGTTTAGAGAATGTCGTCACTAATAAAGACTTAGATGCAAGGATCAAAGAGACTGAGTTAAAAATAGAATTGGTAAGGTCTGAGCTAAAGCGTGACATTGCCGAAACAAAAGCCGAATTAATTAGGTGGGTAGTGGCTGTGGGTTTATTGCAAATCACCCTTATTACTGCGTTATTGTTAAAGTTGGTTGGGAAGTTTTAATGTTAGTCAAGTAGGTTGGGTTGCATCTTTTCGCAACCCAACATTGTTGCCGACTGTGTTGGGTTAACGATAAAACTGTTAGCCCAACCTACGACTTAGCTGTTTTGAAATGGATGATGGGCATTTTAATAGCAGGGGTTATGTCTATAGTTATCAAGACTTTTGTCGCATAAATCACCAAACATTGAGATTGTTGTCGGGTTACGCTGCGCTAACCCGACCTACGCACTTTCACGCTGTTAGCCCTTTGGAGTGAACATGAAACTTAAGCATTTTGAACATATTGATGCGTACCGCTATTTACTAATATTTGAAAATGACGAGCATAAAGTCGATCTGATCGATTTAATTGGTAATCATGTCAGCTTAGACCAGTTAAATACCGCTCATATCGATGCTGAATGGGGCTGTCTTGAGTTTAATGGGGGGATTGTAGATATAGAGCCTAAAACTTTATATCAGATTGCAATGGCTGAGGCATCTAAAGTTGCTGCATAGGCATTTAGGTTTAGCTGACTGTACTTTATGTATGGCAACAATAGCGGCAAATTATCACTAAAATAAGTATATGTCGGCTTGGGTTGCATTTTTTCGTTAGCCAATTGATTTTTGGTGCCACTGTTTGCACAAAGTTACCTAAACTTAAGTCAAGTCAACCTTTAAGATCCATATTTGTTAATAAAGCTACATGATGCAACTGACTATATTAGATCCTCATAATCCTAGACAAGAGTTTCCATCCTTAATCAAAGCCCTAACTGATCCCGATGGTTTGTTAGCGGCAGGCGGCTGCTTGTCAGAAAAACGCTTACTTAAGGCTTATCGTTCAGGCATTTTTCCTTGGTATAGTCCGGGTGATCCTATCTTGTGGTGGTCGCCTAATCCACGTTTAGTTTTATTTCCAGAGCACATAAAAGTATCTAGGAGTCTGCGTAAAACCTTGCGTAAAAATAGTTTTGAAGTCACTTTTGATCAAGCTTTTAAACAGGTTATTGTCGCTTGTGCGCAACCACGAAGTTATAGTGAAGGCACTTGGATTAGCAAGGATATGCAACAAGCCTATTGTCGTTTACATCAATCGGGTTATGCCCACTCAGCTGAGGCTTGGCAGGAAGGTGAGCTAGTTGGTGGTTTATATGGTATTGCTTTAGGTCGGGTGTTTTTTGGTGAATCCATGTTTCATACTCGTACCGATGCCTCAAAAGTTGTATTTGCCAGTTTGGTTGAGCAGCTTAAGGTTTGGGGTTATCAAGTTATTGATTGTCAGGTTCATAGCGAACACTTAGCGAGTTTGGGTGCGATCAATTGTGAGCGCAGTGAGTTCATAAACTTACTTAATCAATATTGTGATGAGCCTGCCCATATCAATGCTTGGAAACAGCCATGAGGTCCATTCCGCTAAATTTAACAGCAGCGCACGAATGTAGTTATTTAGACGATCAGGCTGCTCAATCACTGATTGTTGATCATTCCTGCTCCTTAAATACAGAAATCTATGCTCAGTTAATTGAGCAAGGTTTTCGTCGTAGTGGTGATCAAGTTTATAGACCCTATTGTCCGCAATGTAGTGCCTGCATTCCAGTCAGATTAGCGGTAGAACAATTTAAGCCTAATAGGCGTCAAAAGCGCTGCTTTACAAAGAACAGTCAACTACACGTTGAAGTTAAGCCAGCCATATTCGAATGGGCTCATTATGAAATGTATATGAATTATCAAATGGCTAGGCATGAGGGAGGTGATATGGCAAACGCTGAGCCACAAGACTACCTTGAGTTTTTGGGATCTACTTGGTGTGATACTCAATTTGTGGAGTTTTCAATTGATAATGAATTAGCGGCTGTTGCTGTGATTGATGAGTTTGATAATGCCTTGTCAGCCGTTTATACGTTTTTTGATCCGAAATTTTCTAGTGCAAGCTTAGGGGTTTATGCGGTCTTATGGCAGATAGAGCAAGCGCGCCATCTAAAAAAAGAGTTTTTATATCTAGGTTATTGGATAAAAGCCTGCCAGAAAATGAGTTATAAAGACGATTATCAGCCCTTGCAAATATTGGTTGATGGGCAGTGGACAGATGAGCGTTAGTAATTTGTTATTGTTTGCTATAATCATGCATCCTATTTAGCACTAGATGATTGTTATGTTTGAGGCTAATAAAATAATTTTTGGATTGGTCACAACTGCGTAAAATTAACATGGTCGGGTTAGTGCGCTCTAACTTGAAATTATATTTTGTTATTGATTAGCGATCCGCACCTATAAACGTTTTGAGTATAAGCCAGATAACCATTTTGATACCCTTGTTTAAGACTTTATTATTAAACGCCTCCTGTTGGAAATTAGGTTTTTTAAACCAGAACAGGCTGTCGTTATGAGAAGGCGTACCCGTAAGAAAACTCAGCCATTTCGCGCTGTGTATATTGCCGTGGCTTTGCTTGTTATTGCTTTAGTGGTGGCTCACTTTGCCCGTGATGAGATTAAAACGTCCAAATATCAAGCGCATTATTTGTCGGCGATTAGTGAGCAATTAAATTTTAAAGTAAAGTCTGGCCCTAGTGCGTCAATACGTTATCCTCAGTTTGGTCCTTATGATGAAAGATTAGGTTATACCTTATTGCCCGATGCTATTTTGCATTTAGAAAGCATGGGATTTAGAGTTACGTCGCAAGCCTTTGTTTCGCCTATGATGGTAGAAATGTCAGATTATGGCTTATTTGCGGTTTATCATGAAAAAAGTCAGGCAGGCTTACGTATAACTGATAAGAACGAACAAGTCGTTTTTAATGCACTCTATCCCACTTATGGTTATCCAAACTTTAAAGCCATACCTCCGTTAATTATTGACACTTTACTGTTTATAGAAAATAGAGAATTACTGAGTGACGAAAATAGTACGGTTAATCCTGCTATAGAATGGGATCGTCTAGGTTTTGCTGGTTTGCAGTTAATGGCTCATAAGTTAGGTGTAACTGGTGCGGTTCCCGGTGGAAGTACACTGGCGACTCAGCTAGAAAAATATCGCCATTCAAAGAATGGCTACACTAACTCCATTATGGATAAGTTTCGTCAGATGGGTTCAGCCTCGGTACGGGCTTATTTAATGGGCCCCAATACTGGTCAGATGCGACAAGAAATTGCCTTGTCATATTTAAATTCTATGCCACTCGCTGCTACGCCTAAACTCGGTGAAGTACATGGTTTGGGTGATGGCTTATCTGCTTGGTTTGGGGCTGATTTTGAGCAGACTAATCTTTTACTTAAAGCCGATGCCTTAAAACCACCGAAACAGATTAGCCCAGAACAGGCGCTCGCTTATCGGCAAGTATTAAATATTTTATTGTCGCAAAGAAGACCTTCGTATTTCTTGGGGCGCGGTTATGATGCCTTGCAAAGACTTACTGATAGATATTTACGGGTCATGAATGAACAAGGCGTCGTGTCTGTTGCTATGCGAGATGCAGCTTTAAAATTATCGAATGTACGCCCAAATTTAGGCGCGAGTGAAACGCCTAAATTTATGGCCGAAAGAAAGACGCAAAATGTATTACGTACTCGTCTGGCTAAAGCTCTGGGTGTAAGGTCAAACTATGAACTGGATCGCTTGGATTTAACGGTTAAAACAACCTTAGATTATGGCACTCAGCAAGCGGTGACAGATGCACTTAAGCAACTAAGCCAACCTGACGCCGCTCGAAAAGCCGGTATACTCGGTTTTCATTTACTGAATGAAAATACTGATCTGTCACCTATAGTCTATAGTCTGATGTTATTTGAACGTAGTAATACCGGCAACCTACTGCGAGTGCAGACCGACAATTATGATCAACCTTTGGATATTAACGAGGGTATAAGAATTGATTTAGGCTCAACCTCTAAACTGCGTACTATGGTGCATTATCTTGAATTAGTCACAGATGTTTATCAGAAGTACAAAAAACTATCTATTAAGGATTTAAATAACATAGAACTGCATCCTCGAGATTATCTATCGACTTGGGTGGTCGAGCAATTACGTTTGACACCTAAAATAAGTTTAGAAGCCTTACTTGATCGAGCTCTAGATAGAACCTATTCCTCAAGTCCTGGTGAATATTTCTTTACTGGGGGTGGTTTACATCATTTTAATAATTTTACGCCCGATGAAGATGGCAAAATGATGTCGGTGCGTGTTGCCTTGCGGGATTCTGTCAATTTAGTATTTATTCGTTTGATGCGTGAGGTTGTTTATCATCACCTCTATAAACCAGAGGGTTTAGCACGTTGGTTAGATAGTCCTGATGATCCTAAACGTAATGAATATCTACAGCGTTTTGCCGATAATGAAGGGCGGGTTTATTTGCAACGTTTTTATGCTAGGTATCAAGGTAAAACGCCTAAAGAGGTGTTGGCCATGTTAGCTGGCAGGGTAGGCACTACTTCGACGCGCTTAACGATGTTGTTTAGGGCTATTTATCCTAATCAAGGCGAAGTTGCCTTAAATGCGTTTCTTAATGAGCACTTAGCCAAAACTGTGGTGATTAATGACTACGATTCGGATAACTTATTTGATAAATACTCAGTAGAAAAATTTGATCTGCAAGACCAGGGTTATATCACTAAGATTCATCCCTTGGAACTATGGTTGGCGGGTTATTTAGCTGAAAATCCTAAAGCAAGCCAAGAACAAGTTATGGTCGCCAGCGCTGATGAACGCCAGCAAGTTTATCAATGGTTGTTTAAGAATCATCGCAAAAATGCACAGCAGCAACGTATTATGACCTTGCTGGAAGAAGATGCCTTTAATAAAATTCATGCCGCTTGGAAGCGAGTGGGCTATCCCTTTGAGGCATTAACGCCTTCCTATGCAACATCTATTGGCGCATCAGGCGATAGACCTGCGGCTTTAGCTGAGTTGACGGGGATTTTAGTAAATGATGGCGTTAAATTGCCGGTGGTGCGATTTGATAGCTTGCATTATGCCGAAGGTACACCTTATGAAACCTTACTCAATAAGATGATTGATCCCGGTGAGAGGATTTTTGCTACAGAAATTGCTAAGGTAGCTAGGGGAGCATTAGTAGGTGTTGTAGCAGGCGGTACCGCCTCAAGACTCAATGGTATCTACGCCGATGAGAACGGCCAGTTAATGTCTGTAGGTGGTAAAACAGGTACGGGTGATCATCGTAAGCAGATCTGGGGCGCGGGTGGGCGACTGCTAGAGTCAAAGTTTGTGAGTCGTGCCGCTACTTTTACCTTTTTTATTGGCGAGAAATATTTTGGGGTGATGACTGCTTATGTAGAAGGTGAGAATTCAGGGCTTTATCACTTTACCAGTTCCTTGCCTGTGCAAATCATGAAGTTTCTAAAACCTACCTTATCACCGTTAATTAACGGAACAACTAAAGAGGCTATGGCTAAGCCAGAAACTAAGGAAATGTTAGTTGAAAAACCCAAGCTAGCAATGGCTTTAGGTCATGCTACTTTAGCTCAACCGCCTGTAGCGCTACCGGTTGCTAAAGCAGTACCCGTTGAAAAACCTAAGCCAGCTATAACGGCAAGTCGTCCTGCTTTAGTTCAACCGTCTGTAGCACCACCGATCGCTAAGGTAGGCCTTCAGCCTCCAGTGAAAAAAGATTTATCGACTAATATCACAGCAGCTCCCAATAAAGTGGT
>CAIVGC010000188.1 GCA_903905335.1 uncultured Methylococcaceae bacterium | reverse complement strand
CCCCGCTATTTTAGAAACCATAGGCACTTGTCGCACGGCAATTTTTGATAAAACCGGTACGCTGACATATGGTAGACCAGTGCTGACAGCGATAATGCCAGTAAGTCCTTATCAAGAACAACAGCTATTGCTCCTAATAGCCAGTTTAGAACGTTATTCTAAGCATCCCCTGTCTACTGCCATACTTCAAGCCGCAGACCTAGCCAATTTGTCGCTATTAAGTGTTACACAAATGACAGAATTACCTGGTGCAGGCCTTAAAGGTCAGGTATCAGGATTACAGCTACAGATTACCAGCCGTAAGAAATTGGCTGAGCAACACCCAGAGCAGATTGAGCGGTTGCCCGCTATGTCCGGTGGTTTAGAATGTATCGTCTTGATTGATGATCACTATGCTGCGACCTTGCAATTTAGAGATGAAGTACGCTCAGATAGCTCATCGTTTATTAATCATTTAGGGCCTAATCATCTGTTTGATAAAGTTATGCTGGTATCGGGCGATAGAGAATCAGAAGTTCGTTATTTAGCTGAAAAAGTCGGCATTAAAGATGTGTTTTTTAATCAAAGTCCTGAGCAAAAACTGGACATAGTGCGCGCAGAAACTAAAGTGGCAAAAACTATCTTTCTAGGTGATGGCATCAATGATGCGCCTTCCTTGACGGCTGCAACTATTGGTATTGCTTTTGGTCAAAACAGCGACATTACCGGCGAAGCCGCTGATGCGGTGATTATGGATAGTTCCTTATTAAAAGTAGATGAGTTATTTCATATCGGTGCAAGAATGCGAAACATCGCCTTACAAAGCGCTGTAGGTGGTATGGCACTGAGTTTAATCGGTATGGGCTTTGCTGGTTCAGGTTATTTGACACCTGTTGCCGGCGCGATTATCCAAGAAGTCATTGATGTGTTGGCGGTTTTAAATGCCTTAAGAGCGGCATTGCCGCCTAAGAGTTTGTCGGATTTTTAAGATTGATGCTTTAACGCTAAGCCAACAATGCATACAGCAACTTAATTATAATCAAGCGATATCAGAATGATAAGCAACATGGCTGGAATTAGGCTAATGATAGTTTAACTAGGACAGTTCTTGTTTAGATTGGCAGTCGTTTCATGTTGATTGGGGCCGTTTTCAATTTTTATAGCAGCATTGCTATGTTGAGAGGCATCAATTCATGATTGCATGAGACTGTTCCTATCTCAACAGTGAGTGTTCGCTGGTTGGAATAGATCATTGCTATTTCAACAGGGATTGCTCGCTGATTGGAATGGGCCGTTGCTATATAAGCAGGGATTGCTCGCTGGTTGGAACAGGCCGTTGCTATCTCAACAGGGATTGTTCGCTGATTGGAACAGGCCGTTGCTATCTCAACAAGGATTGTTCGCTAATTGGAATAGATCGTTGCTATCTCAGCAGGGATTGCTCGCTGGTTGGAATAGGCCGTTGCTATCTCAACTAAAAAATGGCGCCATCCTCTATGAAGCAGCTCGGAATCGAGTTTATTAATCAATGAGGTTAAGTCGGCAACGTTTTTTTTACCACATATCGACAAAAAGTGGGCAAACGATACAGCTGTTTGCACACCCTACAAACTCATGTTCAGGTTTAGCAATAAATTAGACATCTTTCCTAAATAAAAATAAGACCGATCAATACAAATCTTATAAGCATCTGAAAAACATCACATTCGTCATTCCGGCATGGACTGCAAAGGATCCAGAGTACATGGATGTACATATCGTATAGTAGAATTCTTATCATGAAACTTATAGTGATACGACCTTTTGCCATCCATGGCAACTGGTTTCCGGCAGTCCATGCCGGAATGACGGCTTACCCACTATGATT
>CAIVGC010000187.1 GCA_903905335.1 uncultured Methylococcaceae bacterium | reverse complement strand
TTACAACATACTTTTGCTTTGACAACTGGGAGCATCTGCTTAATTTCATGCTGGAGGGCTGGTCTTGTAAGCCGGAGAATCGAATTATTCGACCTCCTAAACCAAAAACTGGATAGGTTGTAGTCATAATGAGAATTGCTGCACGATTATGCCGGAACCAAACCGAATAATAGGGCCATTTATCCAAATAAGACTAAAAGCATTGGCCATTTTTTCAAAAAAATGACCGGGAACAGTTTTAGTGGAAATGGCTGTTATACATACTTTCACAGTCTCTAACGCTTGCCAACGCATTATAAATTTTATGAAGGACGTCGTATGAAGTAGATAAAAAAGGCTTCTATGTAGGCTGGTGTATCGATATAAAACCAAACAGTCGAATCGTAACAGCAATTGGAGTAACGTAGGCAACAATCCTCTCACGCCCTCTTTAAGAGGGGCGTTTTCATCCGAAGTTGATATTTTAGTCGGCTAAACTGTCAACTGCTGCTAAAAATTCAACTAACTGACCTTTTTTATATAAATCAGTAATGATGTCGCAACCGCCTACTAACTTACCATTAATATACAACTGAGGATAAGTGGGCCAGTTTGAATAGTCTTTAAGGGCTTCGCGTAGCTCAGGATCTTCAAAGATATTCACGGAGATGTATTTTGCTTTACAAGCACCTAAAATTTGTACGACCTGCCCAGAGAAGCCACATTGTGGAAAATCAGGGGAACCTTTCATATATAAAACAACTGGATTATTTTCAAGTTGGTCTTTAATTCTCTCTATAACACTCATATTCGTATTCACTCAAACAAAATAAAAAAATGATTTTAGCAACTTTATGGGCTTTAAAAAAGCAAATCTTGTTAGTCAGTACTTGCCTGATACTAGATTGATACTTATAATCAAACAATTTTATTATCAGGTAGTTGTAGCTGCTTGCTATTCATTTAAGGCCAGATACCATGATCAGCCATATTATGCCAACTTACGGACGTTTACCGGTTACTTTTGAGCGGGGAGAGGGTGCGTGGTTATTTGATGAAGATAATAATCGTTATCTCGATGCTTTGTCTGGAATAGCCGTATGCAGTTTAGGTCATGCACACCCTGCTGTGCACAAGGCAATTTGTGAGCAAAGTAAAAAATTACTTCATACTTCTAACTTATATCAAATCCCTGCTCAAGAACAACTAGCGGATCGCTTGGTTAAAAAAAGCGGGATGGATAATGTCTTTTTTTGTAATTCGGGTGCAGAAGCCAATGAAGCGGCAATTAAGTTAGCGCGTAAATATGGTCATCAGCAAGGTATAGAAAAGCCTGCGATCATAGTGATGGAAAAAAGTTTTCACGGACGAACCTTAGCTACGCTAAGTGCGACTGGAAACTCTAAGGTACAGCAAGGTTTTGCGCCACTAGTTGAAGGCTTTATTCGCGTCCCTTATAACGATATTGCAGCAGTTGAATTAGCTATTAAGCAGGATATAAATATAGTCGCCATTTTAGTTGAGCCCATACAGGGTGAAGGGGGGATTAATATCCCCGCTGACGATTACCTTAATAAAGTTCGTGGTTTATGTGATGAGCATAATTTACTGATGATACTAGATGAAATCCAAACTGGAGTTGGACGTACCGGTAAATTTCTTGCTTTTCAACATAATGCTATTTTGCCTGATATCTGTACTATGGCTAAAGCACTTGGAAATGGTGTACCTATAGGCGCTTGTTTAGCGCGGGGCACTGCTGCAAATTTACTGACTGCAGGAGCGCATGGTTCAACATTCGGTGGCAACCCATTAGCCTGTAGTGCTGCTTTAGCAGTATTAACGGTAATGGATGAAGAAAATCTAATTGAACAAGCCAAACTAAAAGGAAACTTTATTTCCACAGCTTTTACTGCGAGGTTGCAGAAAAACACACACGTTGTTGATATACGTCACAAAGGCCTAATGATCGGCATTGAACTTGATAAACCTTGTGCTGAATTAGTTAAATTAGCGTTACAGCAACATTTATTAATTAATGTTACTAATGAAACTACTATTCGACTACTCCCCCCTTTAATTATAGACAGTCAACAAATTAACTTGCTGATTGATATACTATCAACTCTGATTGATGAGTTTACAAAATAAGTCGTACATTGAATTATGAATATGAACCCCAGACATTTCACTAGCCTGATTGATTTATCCAGCGAAGAGTTTCGGCATATCATCCATAGAGCCATAGAACTAAAAAATAACCGTGACCCTAATTACCAACCCTTAAAAGGTCGTGTCTTAGCGATGATTTTTGAAAAATCATCAACTCGTACTCGAATCTCATTTGAAGCAGGTATGGCTCATTTTGGCGGAAGCGCTTTATTTTTATCACCTAGAGATACGCAACTAGGACGAGGCGAGTCCATGCATGACAGTGCTAAAGTTATTTCTAGCATGGTTGATTGCATCATGTTAAGAACCGACAAACATGAAACAGTAACAACCTTTGCTCAGTATTCTAGAGTTCCTGTTATTAATGGTTTAACTGACAAGCAACACCCTTGTCAGCTTCTGGCCGATATGCAGACCTATTTTGAATTTCGTGGAGATATTCAGGGTAAAACGGTGGCTTGGATAGGTGATGGTAATAATATGTGCCATTCTTATATGCAAGCCGCAAAAATGCTAGACTTCAGGCTTCAAATTGCTAGCCCAGCACAATATCAACCGTTACCTGAGTTCGTCGGTGCAGCAGGTAAGCATGTTAGATTTTTTGACAGCGCATTAGAGGCCGCTAAAAATGCAGACCTTTGCGTAACCGATGTTTGGGCTAGTATGGGACAAGAACAAGAACAAAAACAACGCGAACTAGCATTTAAAGATTATCAAATTAATGCCGAGATCATGAATGCAGCAAACCATGATGCCCTTTTTATGCATTGTTTACCTGCTCATCGTGGTGAAGAAGTCACCTCTGAGGTTATTGATGGCTCACAAAGTGTGATTTACGCAGAGGCTGAAAATCGTTTACACGTGCAAAAAGCCTTACTGGAATTCCTTTTAACGAGTGTATAAGATAAGAACTTTACTGATTTAATAGCTTTTGAATCAGAAGACTACATAGTCTGCAAAAATTAATACGGAATCATTTACAACCGGGCAAACTAACTTAAAAATATAACCGTGAAAAAAATACTTTATTCTTTCTTTATGTTAATCATCAGCAGTGCCATCATGGCTGATATTGTGTATGTAAACGATGCGCAAAACTTGTCGCTATATGACGCAGCCACTAGTCATAGCAATGTTATAAAAGTTCTACCCACTGATACGGCCCTGACTGTTCTTGATAAGAAACCTAAAAATGGTTTTATTAATGTACAGCTTACGGATGGTACAGAAGGTTACATAAAAGCACGTTTTACCAAAACAGAACCTCCAGAAATAGATCCTAAAGATAGTTCTAGCAAGGAAATGTCGGTTTTACAGTCAAATAACATTACCTTACGCAATGAATTGACTGCTTTAAAAGAAACTCTTACGCCAGGCACCACCCTTGAGAAATCTTTAGCCATAGAACGTGAAAAATTGACACGTGAATTAAATGAGTTAAAAAAAACCATGACTAGCTCGGCTCAATTAAGAAATGAGCGAGATGAATTACAAGAGCGAGTGGTTAATGTTGAGCGAGATTTACAACAATACAAACTCGAAAATCAAGCATTAAAAGACACAGCTAGTCAGGATTGGTTTCTCTACGGAGGTTTACTTTCATTATTTGGTGTTTTGTTAGGTTTTATATTACCAAAACTCGGATGGCGACGTAAAAGTAGCTGGGATTCTTATTAAGGTAAGAAGGGAAACCGAAGTTTCACTTCTTAGACTTTAGTACTATTAACTTAAATCTTATAAATATCAGGAATTGATCACATGGCTCATTCAGATGACCACAACACTCGCAGTTTTTCGTCTTTAGTCGTTGATGGCATGGAACGCGCACCTAGTCGAGCCATGCTACATGCTGTCGGCTTTAAAAGTGAGGATTTCAAAAAGCCACAAATAGGCATTGCTTCAACTTGGAGTATGGTTACACCTTGTAACATGCATATCAATAAGTTAGCAGATGCGGCTGGCGTAGGTGTTGATCAAGCCAATGGTAAAGCTGTTATATTTAATACTATCACTATTTCTGATGGTATTTCTATGGGCACTGAAGGCATGAAATATTCACTAGTATCCCGTGAAGTCATTGCCGACTCTATTGAAACAGTCGTAGGTTGCCAAGGCTTTGATGGTGTCGTTGCCATCGGAGGTTGTGATAAAAATATGCCGGGCTGTATGATTGCAATATCGCGCCTGAATCGCCCAGCTATCTTTGTCTATGGCGGCACCATTATGCCGGGTTGTCATAAAGATAAAAAACTTGATGTAGTCTCAGTTTTTGAAGCCGTTGGTGCTAGAGCCAATAACCAAATTGATGATGCTGAACTAGCGGCAATTGAAGCCAAAGCTATTCCAGGTGCAGGTTCTTGTGGCGGCATGTATACAGCCAACACCATGGCTTCTGCAATTGAAGCCTTAGGTATGAGCTTACCCAATAGCTCAGCCCAAGCTGCCATTTCAAACGATAAAAGATTAGATTGCGAACGTGCTGGCGCTGCTGTTTTGGAATTGCTGAAAAACGATATCAAACCTAGTGACATCATGACCAAAGCCGCTTTTGAAAATGCCATTACCATTGTCATTGCTTTGGGAGGCTCCACTAATGCGGTGTTGCATATTTTAGCCATGGCTAACGCAGCTAAAGTCGATATTACTTTGGATGATTTTACGCGTATTGGCCAACGTGTGCCTTTACTAGCCGATTTAAAACCTAGTGGTCGCTATTTAATGACCGAATTAATTGAAATTGGAGGCATTCAGCCTCTCATGAAAATTTTGTTGGACAATGGATTGTTACACGGAGACTGTATGACTGTAACTGGTAAAACATTGACAGAAAATTTAGCCGATGTAAAACCCTATCCAATAGAGCAAGAAATCATTCATTCGCTAAAAAATCCAATTAAAAAAGACAGTCACTTGGTTGTACTATACGGCAATCTAGCTCCAGGTGGCTCAGTTGCAAAAATCACCGGCAAAGAAGGTTTACGCTTTGTTGGCACAGCGAAGGTCTTTGATGCTGAGGAACAAGCGCTAAAAAGTATATTAAATGGTGATATTGTTAAAGGTGATGTGATTGTTATCCGTTACGAAGGTCCTAAAGGTGGCCCAGGTATGCGCGAAATGCTATCACCTACCTCTGCCATTATGGGTAAAGGCTTAGGTAAGGAAGTGGCCTTAATTACTGATGGGCGTTTTTCTGGCGGTACACATGGCTTTGTTGTCGGCCACATTACTCCAGAAGCTTATGTAGGTGGTCCATTAGCTATCATTGAAAATGGTGATACTATCACGATTGATGCAGAAACTAATGAGTTGAAATTAGATATCAATGAGCATGAAATTGCTAGCCGTTTAGAATCATGGAAACAACCTACGCCACGATATACTCGAGGTGTATTAGCTAAATATGCCAAGTTGGTAAATTCAGCATCACAAGGTGCGGTAACTGATAATTTGGATTAAGTTAGTTAATTTAATGCGACTATTATGATCTATATCAATTCAAACTGAGTCGTTATGCAATCAGAAAAGTCATTTGTCAATTGGTTTAGGGACTCATCTCCTTACATCCATGCTCATCGTAACAAAACCTTCGTTATTTCATTGGGTGGAGAAGCGGTGCAGGCAGATGATTTTGATCATCATGTACACGATATTGCCTTACTTAACAGTTTAGGCATACGCTTAGTTCTAGTGCATGGTATACGACCTCAAATAGACCAACGCCTTAATAATCTTAATGCGCCAGCCTTTTTTCATAAAAATTTGCGCATCACAGATGATTTAGCGCTGCAATGTGTTAAAGAAGCAGCAGGCTTAGTGCGTGTTGAAATTGAAGCATTGCTATCAATGGGTTTATCCAATTCGCCTATGGCGGGATCTAGTCTGAAAGTGGTATCGGGAAATTATGTAATCGCTAAACCAATAGGTGTAATTGATGGCATAGATTACTGCCATACCGGCGAAGTTCGTCGCATAGATAGTGCTGCAATTCATCAACAGCTTGATCAACATACCGTCGTACTAATTTCTCCGATTGGATATTCGCCAAGCGGGGAGGTTTTTAATCTGTCGGCCGAACAAGTTGCTACTGCTGTTTCAGTTGCCTTAAAAGCAGAAAAGTTGATTTTATTGACTGAGCATAATTGTTGCAACCCTGAAAGCGGGGAGCACATTCGGCAAATGACAACTGATGAAACAGCTCATTTCTTACAACAGCATCAAGACATATCTGCTCTTATTAGGCTGCCACTCAAAGCAGCCATTCAAAGTTGTCAGGCAGGCATTGAGCGTGTACATTTAATTAATCGTCATATTGACGGTGCATTATTGCAAGAATTATTTAGTCGCGATGGGATTGGCACCTTGATTAGCTCTGTTCCTTTCGAAGTATTACGTTCTGCTAAGCTCGAAGATATCGGTGGCATTCTTGAACTTATTAAGCCTCTTGAGCAACAGGGCATCTTAGTCAAGCGCTCTAGGGAAAAAATCGAAATGGAAATAACTGACTATATTGTTTTAGAGAGAGACGGTTTGATTATCGCTTGTGCAGCTTTTCATGCCTATGAACAAGATTATTTCGGGGCAATAGCTTGTCTTGCTGTTCATGAAAATTATCAAGGTGCTAGTCGTGGGCAACGACTTTTAAACTATATTTATCAAAAGGCAACGCAACTGAAGCTGAAAGAATTATTTGTACTGTCAACTCAAACTATGCACTGGTTTATTGAACGAGGCTTTATATCATCGGATATTAAGAGTCTACCCGAACAACTTAAATCGCTATACAACCCTCAAAGAAACTCTAAGGTTTTGTGTAAAGACATCAAATGAATGAGCCTGTGACTGACCTATCAATCTTGCAAATAACAGATTTACACTTTTTACCGTGCTTAAATGAAACCTTTTTAGGCATTAATACAGAGCATTCTTTCCTAGCGGTACTTGAGCTCGCATTGGTAGAAAATCGTACTTTTGACTTGATCATTGTTACCGGAGACCTCGCTCAAGATCCAACTCAAGAAAGTTATTTTCGAATTTTACAATATCTTGAAGCGATTCAAATACCTTGTATTTGCTTACCCGGTAATCATGATGATATACAGCTTATGCAGCAGATATTTGATACGCCATTAGTAAGCTGTCGTAATCAAGTCCTACTAGGAAACTGGCAGTTAATTTTTTTAAATAGTCAGATACAAGGAGCGCCTGGTGGTAGATTATCAAATCAAGAATTATGTTTTCTAGATGATTCTTTAAGTAGTCAACCAGATCACCATGCTCTGATTGCCGTACATCATCATTGTTTAGAAACTAAAAGCGCATGGTTGGATACCATGATAATAGAAAACAGCTTGGAATTATGGGCAATAATTGATAAATTCCCAAAAGTTAAAATCATTACTAACGGACATATTCATCAATTAATGGATATTGAACATCAAGGCGTTCGTGTCTTAGGAACACCATCAACTTGTTTTCAATTTAAACCAAGCAGCACCAACTTTAGTTTAGATGCTTTTGCAGCGCCAGGTTATCGCAAGATAAAGTTGTCTTCTAACGGGAGTATCGAAACATTTATTTCGAGAATGCCAGAGCCTTTAAAAGGTCTACAAGTTGATAGCTTAGGTTATTAAAATCAGAGAATGATAGTCTATCTAAAGTTATAATGGACAATTTCCATTATAATGGATGGATGCTTTTGTAAATCTAATTCTCTTTCGTTTATTAGTCCAAACTTTTTAATCATGAATTTATTAAGCCAATACCTATCGCTATGCTGGTTTAGAAATAATCCCGCCGATTTAATTCCCTCAAAGTCGTTTATGTGGAAAACGGTGGCTTTTTATCTTTTTTCAGGTTGTATAGTTGAAGGTTTAATTTCTGATCCTGCCGATGGTTCGCTGGAAGTCTTTTTGAGGGCTATCATGGCATTTTCATCCGTCGCTGTGTTTTTGTTAGTCTTTAAAAAATGGCAATATTTTAATCAACTATACATTGCCATTTTCGTCTGCGAAAATTTTATTATGACGTTGGCTACTATCACCGAAGGGCTGTATTTTTTAATGGTAATGAATAATAAGGAAAATGCGGAAGAAATATCAATCGGCATCGGCGCCTTATTGATTGCTTGGTATATAGCGATTGTCAGTTACATTTTGCGGCAAGCATTTGAGACAAAAATGAGCCTAAGCGTTATTTTAGCAATTAGTTATTTTATTTTAACTTATGGCATTCCTATGCTGTTTATGGATATATAAAAACACTAATATTTTGCTACAAAAATACATTATTCAGTCTTCAATACTTGAAATTTAATAGCTTCTAGTCATAATGACGGCAGCTAATCTCGAAATATCGAGAAATGTAATCATAACATCATGTAATAATGACTTTAATTTTTGAAAACCTTAGTAGAGGTGAGTGTGAATTTTTATAATAAAGTTTTATTTCTAGTGGCTTTTAGTCTATCTATTGCAAATAGTCACGCAGCCTTAACCATTGAGATATCTGAAGGCGTTAGTAGCGCATTGCCGGTGGCAGTAGTCCCTTTTCCCTCAATTGGCACCTCTACAAATATTAGTGCTATAGTCAATTCTGATTTAGAACGATGCGGTTATTTTAAAATGATGGCTGAACAAGCCATGCCAAACAAACCTAATATAGCATCTGCTGTCAATTTTAACGAGTGGCAGTCGGCAAACCAGAATTATTTAGTTATAGGGCAATTAATTGATGTTGGTGGCGGTCAATATAATGTTCAATTTCAATTATTTGATGTCTATAAAAGTGCACAATTATTAGGCTACCGAATGACTTCTTCAGCAGCTGATTTACGAAAAACAGCTCACCATATCAGTGATCTTATTTTTGAGAAATTAACTGGTAAAAAAGGCGTGTTTAGTGGTCGAATTGCTTATATCACTACCACCAATCCTGGTAGTAAACAACAATTACAGCAGCTTCAAATTGCTGATGCAGATGGCTTCAATCCACAAACTATAGCTTCATCTGTTGAACCGTTAATGTCTCCCTCATGGTCTCCTGATGGAAAAAAAATAGCATACGTTTCTTTTGAAAGAAAATCAGCAGCTATTTATGTGCAAACATTGGCCAATGGAGAGAGAATTCGTGTAGCCGAGTTTCCCGGTATCAATGGCGCACCTACTTGGTCACCAGATGGAACACGATTAGCGTTAACCTTATCAAAAGACGGTAGTCCTGATATTTATACTCTCAACTTATCCACTCGCGCTTTAACTAAAATAACTAGAAGTTTTTCTATTGATACAGAACCTTCTTGGTCACCTGACGGAAGCACTATTGTTTTTACATCAGACAGGGGCGGGAAACCCCAAATTTACATGGTTCCTAGCCAAGGCGGAGATGAAAAAAGACTAACTTTTTCAGGATCCTATAATGCTAGAGCCAGCTTTTCTCCTGATGGTAGGAGTTTAGTGATGGTCCACGGTAATGGCAACGATTATCGTATTGCTATAATGGATATGGCAAATAGGTCCATAAATGTGTTAACAAGTGGTCGATCAGATGAATCACCTAGCTTTGCACCCAATGGAAGTATGATTCTTTATGCCTCAAAAAAAGGCGGCACAGGATTTTTATCCGCTGTATCAATCGATGGTAAAATACAACAAAAGTTAGTTTTTAATAGCGGAGAAGTTCGAGAGCCCTCTTGGGGGCCTTAGGCCGAAAGATTACCCTGAATTTTTTTATAATTTACATCAAACTAGAGAATCAAAAATGAAATTAAATAAAACAATAATCGCCTTAGCTATAAGTGCAGTATTTTTATCTGCATGTAGTGATACTGACGAAAAAGATGCCAACCTAACCGATGGCAGCCAGAATGCCAACAGCGGCATTAACGACGCATCAACCAATGGTCTGAATAAAGGCTATGGGATGAATGATTCAGCAATGAATGGCAATGGCGATTACGCAAGCACTTTAGGCCCTGAATTTAATGATCCCAATAATCCTCTATCTAAACGCACAATCTATTTCATGCTTGATAGTAGCGAAGTTATGCCAGATTTTGTTAACGTTATATCGGCCCATGCACAATATTTAATAGCAAATCCTGCTCAACATATCACGCTGGAAGGTAATACCGATGAGCGTGGTTCTCGCGAATATAATATTGCGCTAGGTGAGCAGCGTGCAAAATCAGTTTCCAGTATGATGAAAGCTCGGGGTGTTTCTGAGAGTCAACTAAATATCGTCAGTTATGGTGAAGAAAAACCCGCTGTTATAGGCGATAACGAGTCGGCTTGGGAAAAAAATCGTCGTGTAGAAATAGCTTATCAACCTAGGTAAGTAAATGAAAAAAACTAGCCTTATTTTGCTACCATTTATTTTTAGCAGCGCTTATGCGGAGATGCCGGTCGTCACTGATCATTCATTGTATCCACAATCTGCAGTCAGTAAGAACCCAGCCAACACACAATCTACAACCACTTTGTATGAGTTGATGGGGCGACTAGAACAAATGCAAACTGAAGTTCAACAGCTTACAGGCAAGATTGACGAACAAGCCAACCGAATTGATGAGTTAAAAAAACATCAGGGGACAATGTATTCTGATTTTGATGAGCGCCTGCAAAACATAGAAAATAAGGCTAATGCTGCTAACGTAAATTCTAATGAAACCGTCAAGTCAAGCAGTGCCAGCGTCAAAGAGATCCAAGCCACTGCATCATTGCCAGTAGCAGCACCAACTATGCCAATCCAAAAAAATAATCAACTCGAAAAACCTACAACTAATCAAGGAGAAAAGCCACAAGCTGATAATTCTCAAAACCAACTACTTGATAAACAGCGGTATATTGCAGCCTTTGATGAGCTCAGAAATGGACATACTCTTCAATCTATAGATCAATTTAAAATTTTTCTCAGTCAGCATCCTAATAGTGAATATGCAAATAATGCACAATTTTGGCTAGGGGAGGCTTATAGAGCCAATCATGATAACGTTTCGGCTCGCAAAGCATTCAATGATGTTCTCGAAAAATACCCCGATGGTGCAAAAGTGCCGGATGCTGTATTAAAGCTAGGTTATATTGAAGTAGAAGAAAAAAACTCAGCGAAAGCGACAGAATATCTAAATCGAGTTATATCTGACTACCCTAAATCAAATGCTGCAGTACTAGCGTCAAAAAAATTAATAAAACTTAATGAAACCCCTCATCATGAAGAAGCTCATCATTAGATATGAGCAGTCTTCGAATTACTGAAATTTTTTATTCTCTACAGGGTGAATCAAATACAGTGGGAATTCCCACTGTATTTATTCGACTTACCGGATGTCCTTTGCGATGCGTTTATTGTGATACAGCCTACGCCTTTACGGGGGGGGGAAAGTTAAACATTAATGACATTATTACCGAAGCAGAGCAATATAATACCCTTTTTATTACGGTAACCGGAGGAGAGCCTCTGGCACAACCAGGTTGCATAGAATTACTGACCGAATTACACAATAAAAATTTTAAAGTTTCACTTGAAACTAGTGGAGCTATTGATATTTCTAATGTAGATCAACGCACAGTAAAAGTCATGGATCTTAAAACGCCTAGCTCAGGTGAGCTTAATAAAAATCTTTATGAAAATATTCAATACCTAAATAGTAAAGATCAAGTTAAATTCGTCATCGGTACTGATGAAGACTACATCTGGTCAAAAGCTATTTTGACAGAATACGCACTATCCGATCGTTGCGAAATATTATTTTCACCGGTTATGGGGCTACAAAATCCAACTGAGCTTGCTGAAAAAATTCTCCGAGACAGATTACCTGTTCGATTTCAAATTCAATTACATAAACTGCTTTGGGATGATGCTCAAGGCAAGTAAATTATCATGCAAAAAAAAGCCATTATTCTTCTATCAGGCGGATTAGATTCAATTACTGTCCTTGCCCTAGCAAAACAACAAAGATACATCTGTTACGCCTTAAGCTTTGATTATGGACAAAAACATAATGCAGAGCTAATAGCTGCCGCTCAAATAGCAAAATATTATCAAGTTATTGATCATAAAATAATTAAACTTGGATTAGGAAGCATAGGTGGATCTGCCTTAACCGACGAAAATATTGCTGTACCTAATAAGCCACAAGCAGGCATACCCGTCACCTATGTCCCCGCAAGAAACACCATATTCCTTTCCTTTGCCTTGGGTTGGGCAGAAGTATTAAATTTAACTGATATCTTTATAGGTGTTAATGCAGTGGATTACTCGGGTTACCCTGACTGTAGGCCCGAATTTATTACTGCTTTTCAGAAATTAGCGAATTTAGCCACTAAAGCTGGCGTAGATGGTGACTGCTTTACTATACACACTCCCCTAATCTCTTTAAGTAAGGCAGAAATCATTAAACAAGGTATTGCTTTAGGTGTTGATTATGGTCAAACTGTTTCATGTTACTCAGCAGATGAGCAAGGTCAGGCCTGTGGTGTATGTGATGCATGTCGTATAAGAATAATAGGATTTTCAGAAGCAAATGTAAAAGACCCAACCCGATATAAAAATCAATAAAAGTATTGCATAATCCATAAAAATCATTATAATGGTCAATCTTTGTTGGGTCGTTAGCTCAGCCGGTAGAGCGCCGCACTTTTAACCAACGAAGAAAGACGTTTATATTCTAGCGTTAATCAGATCCTAATATCTGGAACCTATTATAATTCAATTGGTTGCAGATTACTATACTCATCACCCTATTAAGTCTACTCCTTAGTAATCTTGATTCCAGTGAGCACCTAGTGTCCCAATATTGCCCCATCAGCCACAAAATAAGTGGCAAATAACCCATCAATTTAGAATATTTATATTGACACATTTCAATAAATGTGATATTTAATTATTGTGCTTCAAGTAAACGATAAACACTGGCTTTCGATAATCCATATTCAGCCATCAAATCTTTTATCTTGGTGCCAGCATCACGCTTGCCACGCATTGCGGAAACCTCATCATCAGTCAGTTTTGATTTTCTTCCAAATTGGATGCCATTAGACAGCGCTTTTTGTATCCCATCCACTTGCCTTTCTTTACGTATTGCATTTTCAAATTCTGCAATTGAAGCCAGCATATTAAATAACAATTTGCCTGTTGGCGTGCTGGTATCGATACTTTGGTCTAATACAACCAATTCAATACCCCTTCTAGTTAAATCATCGGCAATCTTTGTTAAATCAAGGGTCGAACGCGCCAGTCTATCTAATTTAGTTATAACGAGCGTATCACCTGCCCTCAAATGCTTGGAACAAGCTTTCCATTCCGTTCTATCATCAGTAGAAGCGCCTGATTTCTTTTCCTGAAAAATTCTATCATCAGTAGTGACTAAGCAACCATAAGCAGTAAGTTTAACAATTTGAATATCTAATGACTGCCCTGTGCTTGAAACTCTTGCGTATCCGATTTTTGCCACAACTAACCGCCTTATTTATTCTTAAACTTTATAAGACTTAATTTTAAGGCATATAATAAGACACGTCAAGCCCACATTACTTAGCCCATCAAAACAGCCCTGAAAAGTATACTTTTTAAGACTGTTGAGTTAAATAAGCACAATACGAAACCACCCTAATAGCATAGGTATCTACACAACTTAAATTCTCAAAAAATAGTAACATACGCCATGAATATAAAAAACATTAGTAGACATCGACCCACGCTTAGCAAACCGTTACCAACAGTTAGTGACTGAGCATTTAAATTCCACAGATAGCTTGAGTGCTGGCTTACGGGCATTACCTGATAAAAACACTAGCTTTGCGAGCACTCAGGGGGCTTGGCGATTTTATAAAAATGATCGTGTCAGCTTAACAAAACTGCACGAGCCGTTATTAATGGCT
>CAIVGC010000186.1 GCA_903905335.1 uncultured Methylococcaceae bacterium | reverse complement strand
GGTCACAATAACAAACAATCGGTCTTCATTTTTAATGGCATAAGCCAAAACCAAAGAGTCGCTACATCCCGCTAAACCTGTCCATAGAACGGCAGCCTCTTTAGAAGTAGGAATCTTGGGAGAAAAAATCGGTGTATTAGCCATTACAGTTTAAATAATCAAGATGAAATCCATAGTCACAGCCATGATAAACTTTACGCTGTAACCTTCTATATTAATGATCGAGACAATATCTATATGCCTGAACTACCCGAAGTTGAAACCACCTGTCGTGGCATCGCACCCCATATTGTCGGTCAAACTATCAAACAGCTTATTATCCGTCAACCCCAATTACGCTGGCCCATACCTGAAACTCTAAATAAGGCCTTATGTGGACTAGAAATACGCTCGGTATCTAGGAGAGCTAAGTATCTATTATTTACTACTGATACTGGCACGATGCTGATACATTTAGGCATGTCGGGCAGCTTAAGAATTATGTCAGCTGGACAGCAAGCTGGTAAACACGATCATGTCGACTTTATTTTCAATAACGACACCGTATTGCGCTTTAACGATACTCGCCGCTTTGGTGCCATATTATGGACAGATATGCCGGTAGAATTGCACCCGCTCCTTAAAGACTTAGGCCCAGAACCTTTATTGGATGAATTTAGCGGCGGACTACTTTACAGCCGCGCCAACAACCGAAAAGTACCCGTAAAATCCTTCCTTATGGACAGTCATGTTGTGGTTGGCATAGGCAATATCTATGCAAATGAAGCCCTGTTCATGGCCGGCATATTACCCTCACGACAGGCCGGCAGTATTTCTTTAGCGCGCTATGAAAAACTAGCGGAGTGTATTCGAATTATTCTGCAACAAGCTATTTTGCAAGGCGGTACCACGCTACGAGACTTTGTTAATGAAGCCGGAAAACCGGGGTATTTCCAACAACAACTTCGCGTTTATGGTCGCGCCAATCAGCCTTGTATTGACTGCTTACAACCTTTAACTGAAATTAGAATGGCTAATCGCACCACGGTATTTTGTAAAACCTGCCAGCGTTAAGTAATGATAAGTTCTTTTGTGGGCTACCAACTTATTTAGCTTAAGCGTTCACTTTTAGACAGAGCTTTCCTAAGCGCAGACAAAAAGCGAAAGGTTAAACCTATTATCTGCACCGTCTTAAGTTGCTAGCCTCTTAGGCTTAATCTTTCGCCCTGCGCCTTTTGTCTGCGCTCAAGCTGTCGCGGCTTAAGCCGCTCCCACAGAAACTTTTGCCTAGGTTATTAAGCTACTATTCCTTTGTGCTTTTATTGCAAAATAAACTTAAGACCTATAAGCATTAAAATAGAAGCCAGAAAAGGCCGCAAGATTTTTTCGGGAATCTTGGCGCTCAAATGACTACCTATCCAGATACCCGGCAAAGAACCTAGCAACAAACTACCTAATAACACTAAATCTACATTACCTAAGCTCAGATGGCCAATACCTGCTACAGCAGTCAATGGTATGGCATGTGCCAAATCGGTACCGACAATTTTCAGCGTGGTCATTTTAGGATAAAGAAACAACAAGGCAACCGTTCCAAGAGCTCCTGCACCCACTGAAGACAAAGTTACTAATACACCCAATACCGCACCAATTAACACAGTCGCAGGTATTTGCAAATGCTTAAAACGTGCCGCGTTCTGAGGCGTACTATGTTCATCATCAATAATTGGCTCTTTTGCCGCTCTACTAATAAGTACACTGCGCACTAATAACGAACAGGCTGTTAATACCAGAGCTATACCCAGTGTAAAGGTAATCGTTCCGGTAATTTCTTGCCCTACCGACATCAGATATTTCAATACAAATAAGGTCGCTACAGCAAAAGGCAAACTACCCAAGGCTAACCAGCCGACGATTTTCCAATCGACTGAACCATGTTTGCCATGATGTACCCAAACGCCACTGGTTTTAGTAATCGCGGCAAAAAGTAAGTCCGTACCAACTGCCACCGCTGGCTTAAAGCCAAACAAAAACACTAGCAAAGGTGTCATTAATGAACCGCCACCTACGCCGGTAACACCCACCAATAAACCAACGGCAAAGCCAGAGAACGTATATGCCAAATTCATTAAAGCTAACCTTCTGCTATCAAGCTAAAAAATTCTGGAATTATAACAGCTAACGATCAGGGCTTTAATTTTAATGTGATCTAAGTTAAATCGGCAGTCTTCTTAGGGCGAAGCAGATTGCTTCTTGGGAACGCCAAGCTCCAGATCGGCACAATATCGTCATGTTGGTTATTGTCTGGTGGTGATAACGCACCATGCAGGATAATGCTTACAGTCACGGCCCTCTTGATGTGAATGTAACAGAGTGGGATCAAAGATAATCGAATCTAATCCCTCGATTTCGTTTTACTTCATCAAGGCTACTTGCTTGAACATCGAATATTTAGATCTTTCAAATCATTTACTGTATAACAAAAAATGTCATTAATTAACCACAACTAATACAGGTGTAATATGAAAGTCTTGAAATCTTCTATATTTTTTATTCTATTTTCATTCCTAACATTTAATGTATATGCTGAAGGTGTTTTCGATGGAATATATAACACTAATCCCAATATTGGCTATGCCTATTTAAAAGAAAATATCGGTTCAGTGATTGTGGTGCTTAATCAAACCATTCAAGACGATTTGCAATGGAATGCTGCTTCAGGAAATCTAATTGGCAATGCCGTAAGACTCTATTCATTAATTGGTTACAATACTACTGTGACTGATGTTACTTTTACCTCTAACACAACATTTACTGCAACACAGGTGTCTTGCGTTGCAGGTAAAAGAACTTGTTTATTTCCAAATGGCACGACGTTTACCGGAACTAAAATTTGGTAAAAATAATTGCTACTTACTTCAAATCCGCGACTGATTTGATGATACCTAATCACTACGAACGTACGGCGTTTTAATCGAGAGCGGGACGGGGTTTGCAACCCCGCCCCTAAAATTTAAGGTTTGGAAAGTTATTGAGGCATCCAAACGTTTCGGTCGGGGCTGTAAACCCCGACCAGCTCAGGAATCTGCCCTACGACTTACGGACTTAATGGATTTGTCACGGAACTTCCTTAATGAGGAAGTATAAAGAAAAGCTTTACCAACAACGCAATCGTACCTGTTGACAACGCTATCGACATGCCGACCATCCAACGTAACAGCTTTAAGACACCGTTGATTTCGGTGTGCATTTCACGCATATCTGAACGTATTGCTGCCATATCAGTCTTGGTTGATAAGTCCTGCGCATTTGAAGCAAGCACGTCCGCTAATGCTTCGGCTTCAGCCTTGGCATGTTCTCTAGGTATTCCGGCTTTTTCTAACCGCTCCGCATATTTGAGCGTGTCGAATGGAATGGTCATCATGACAACCCTCCTTTAAGTTAAGTCCGAAAGATAGGCGCATGACAGCAGATTGTCAAATCAATTCAGCCCTAAGCGGGACTGGGTTTGCAACCCCGTCCTTAACGTTTCGAAAGCTATTGAAGCATCCAAACGTTTCGATCGGG
>CAIVGC010000185.1 GCA_903905335.1 uncultured Methylococcaceae bacterium | reverse complement strand
TGTACTCTGGATCCTTTGCAGTCCATGCCGGAATGACGAATGTGATGTTTTTCAGATGCTTATAAGATTTGTATTGATCGGTCTTATTTTTATTTAGGAAAGATGTCTAATCTTTACACAACTTACACCTACTCCGCCGAAAAAATAATTACATTAATTTCATTAACTTCCCTGAACCAGCTTTAATACTGGCGGTCTTTTAGGAAATAGCTTTAGTAACATCTCATGAACAAAACAACCTCTTATCTTTCTGCAATATCTTATAGTCTAATTATCACTAGCTTGATGACAGCTTGTTTTATGGGATCAACGCCCTTAACACCAGATCAACAATCTGCAAAAATAAATGAAGCTATAAACAAGGGCGGCTACGCTGCTGTACTCAACTATGATATAGATTCGAACACCGAAACCTGGCAGCACGATGGCCAAGACATCCAGATAACAATGCTATCCCCTGTAGTTCCAGGCCATTATCCTCTGATTGTTTATTTACCCGGATTAGGCGAGTCTTCCGATGCAGGTAAACTCTGGAGAGAATCTTGGGCTAAAGCCGGTTATTCTGTATTCAGTATACAGCCTGTAAATATTGGTGAAGCACTTAAGGGTACCCCCAAAGTTGTACCCGCTAAAACTAGCTCATGGTTTAGTAAAGAGTACGACAATTCCTCGGCATTAAAAGACGTCAGAAACAGCGATCTTCGCTACGTAGGCCATCAATATTTCACTCAAGAACAACTTAGCAAGCGCATTAATCATGTACTCTGGGCTTATTCACAACTCAAAAAAAGGGCTCTAAGTAGAATAGGTTTATTTGCATGGTCAGATATATCTCAAGTAATTATTGCTGGTTATGATATCGGCGCTCAAACAACAGCTGCAATAATTGGCGAAACATATGACATCCCCCTACCCTCAGCAGCAGATTTTAGACCAATAGGCGCTATTTTATTAAGTCCTACCGTAAACATGGCATTGGGTGACATCACCACACGTTACCAAAATATTGCCATACCATTTCTAGCTATAACAGGAGCAGAAGACGATGATCCTTCAGCTATCAGCACGCCATTTGCACGTACTGCTATATGGGAATATGCTCCACCAGGAAATAAATATTTATTAGCTTTAAAAAAAGGCAGTCACCATCTATTATCAGGTAGTCACATAATACAAAATCAAGACCCAAAGACAACGCAAGAACTCTCAGAAGAAACTGAATCCACTGAAACCAAATCACGCTTTAGTAATAATTATGGCAGTGGCAGTAGTGGCTTTCATGGAGGTAACTTAGCAAACGGAATGTCTCCTAAAGCAAAAGATGTCTCTAAACTAAAAGGTAACCAAGACTATACCCAAGTCGCTGTTGTTTATAGTGTTTCCATTGCTTTTTTAGACCATATTTGTAAAAAAGATAACGTTGCTCATACTTGGTTATCCGATAAAGCCAATCAATGGCTAAATAAATCAGCCACTTTAAAAATAAAATGAATATCTAAAGCATTCTAAAAAAAGTACCTAACACTCTGCTTAGATTCTCTAAGCAGAATACAAACAAAATCTTATTTAGTATCTTCTATGACTGCCAAGTTAGTTAGACCTTTGTACCCTCTCACCTCATAAGCGATCAACAGTAGCCATTTAAAAACAATTTTATTACCACACCTTATCGCCATTGTTTCCATTTCAAATACAATCTATGAATTAATTGTAGTATTGTCATCAAAAAACAAGTCAGATATAGTCAGCTAGAAGTTTATTTTAAAAGGGCTTAAATATGACAACTTTACCAAAAAACAGCATTACAGCAGCATTGATTGTATTTTCAATCGTGCTATTTATTTCTGGTGAATACACTATATCAGCGGGTCTATTTGCCATTGCAATCATTGTCCTGAATGTTAAAAAACATCGTAACCGCTTTAAGCTAGCCAGCTTTCATGACATTAAATTAGACCTCTAATTTTGTATTCTGTAATTTTATTATGTTCTAAAAAAAACCGAGGTATTTTATATGCTTGAAATAATTATATTTTTCTTAGCACTACTTGTCATTATGTTAATCGGCATGCGCCCTGAAGTAGTTAAGAGTTATCCAGAAATCAAAGTCGCTGAGAAGGCAACATCCGAAAACAAATTCCTTGAGCACTTACAACAAAAAGTTGAAGTAACGATTTTCCCGCGACCTAGCGATGCCACACTAAACCGCCATTACAATGCTCTAATTAAAGAAAAGCTAGATACACATTTATCTTCAATGCCAAATTCATAAATTTGTAAAGCCTATGGCAGATTCTGTTCAAGAAATCCGCCATAGCCAGAACTTTCCTTCCATACTTTTCTAAACGAAAACTGTCAAAAAGCTACAAACCTTCCATTTTTTAAAAATTAACTCAGTGCTTGATTGCAGCATAAATACACTAAATATTGACCGCTATTTTACATCGATGCATTTTGACAAGTTAACTGTTAGCAGGTAAGTTACTTTCCAAGGCAGTTCATTTATCAATTATTTTTAATGCTTTGAATGCGCCTAAATAATTTAAAACATATTGCTTATCTTCCCAATCAACGCTTATTAGCAATGATTAAGGAAGTTACTTTTGACGATTATTATAGGCAAAGCAAATGAATAACATCGTATTTAAAAGCATCAAATTATTTCTTGAAGTTAATTTCTACATTTCAGTTTTTGTGCTCCTAGCTGGCTGTCTATTATCAGTATCAGACAGTTACTCACTATTTCAATTTAACGAGGATCTTTATGGTGCTCTGGACAATAATTTACGCATAATCATGATCTATCTGGCAATGACTGAAACGATGATCTTAATTTATTGTTTTTTTAGGCATAATTTTCAAGTCATGATACCAGTAGGATTTTTTCTAATGATGATGATAGCCTCAATGAAGATTTATGGTGAAACTAATGCCGTAGAGATTGATGAAAACTTCTCTCTATTCTTTCTTTATACTGGATTATCACATCTTTTATATGGCGTAGCCGTGCGAATTGAAAAAAACAGCGAGGATAAACAAAAACAAAATCATCATTAATTAATCAACATGATTGGATTGAACTTATCCTAAAATTCAACACTAAGAATTATTGCTTAGTATTAGACATCTTTCCTAAATAAAAATAAGACCGATCAATACAAATCTTATAAGCATCTGAAAAACATCACATTCGTCATCCCGGCATGGACTGCCGGGATCCAGAGTACATGGATGTACATATCGTATAGTAGAATTCTTA
>CAIVGC010000184.1 GCA_903905335.1 uncultured Methylococcaceae bacterium | reverse complement strand
TAAGAATTCTACTATACGATATGTACATCCATGTACTCTGGATCCCGGCAGTCCATGCCGGGATGACGAATGTGATGTTTTTCAGATGCTTATAAGATTTGTATTGATCGGTCTTATTTTTATTTAGGAAAGATGTCTAATGATTAATAACACTCATACCTAAAACCAACTATGCCGACTACTGCCAAACAGCTATTGGAAAAAATTCGTGCCTTGCCGCTACCTAAATTGGTGCGCATTATGAATGTCTGCGGCGGACATGAGCGTTCTATTACTATGGCAGGTTTACGCAGTGCCCTGCCCTCTACGATTGAATTAATTCCGGGGCCAGGTTGTCCGGTTTGTATTTGCCCTGAAGAAGATATTTATCTAGCCATACAGCTGGCCTTGCATGAGCCCATCATATTACTCGCTTTTGGTGATATGTTGCGTGTACCCGTTAATGTACCTAAAGCCGCTATACGCACGCTAGAACAAGCTAAGGCTTCTGGCGCTGATATTCGCCCTATCGCTTCGCCTACCGAAGCCGTTACTATCGCTAAAGCCAACCCCGACCTTATCGTGGTGTTTTTTGTCGCGGGCTTTGAAACCACTTGCGCGCCTGTCGCCGCAATGCTTGCGCAAGGCATACCTGATAATTTATTACTATTAATGAGCGGTCGCTTAACTTGGCCTGCCGTGGCTCTATTGCTAGACTCTGATACGCCAGCCTTCGATGCGCTGATCGCACCTGGCCATGTCGCTACTATTATGGGCGCTGAACAATGGCGCTTTGTGGTTGAGCAGCATCAAATACCTACCGCTGTGGCTGGCTTTACTACTGAGAGTCTATTGCTCGCTATTTATTCAGTGTTACGGCAATATCTAGATGACAGGTTATTACTGGACAATTGTTATCCTCAAGTGGTTAAAGCCGATGGCAACCGTAAAGCCCAACAACTTTTACACTCTAGCTTTGCGGTGATAGATGCACCTTGGCGTGGCATCGGGGTTATTCCACAATCAGGCTTTGAACTTAATACCGCCTTGGCAGCACATAATGTCCGTCTGCGCTTTCCTGACTATGTCACAGCTGCACGTAAAAATGCCGGCACTATGCCAGCAGGTTGTGATTGCGCGAGTGTGGTCTTAGGCAAGATAAAACCTAATGCCTGCCGCTTATATGGCACCGCTTGTACACCTAGACAGCCGGTAGGACCTTGCATGGTGTCTGATGAAGGTGCGTGTCGTATTTGGTGGGCATCGGGGATTAAACCAACGACGACTATTGCTGTTGACCCATCTTAATTTACAAGCCAGGACTATCCGCGTTACCGGCCGAGTTCAAGGAGTCGGCTTTCGACCCTTTGTCAGTCGACTGGCACATCAATTACAGTTATGCGGCTGGGTGCGTAATCATGCTGGTAGCGTTGAAATCTGCGTGCAAGGTGCTATCGAACAATTAGACTTATTCGAACAGCAATTACTCAACTTAGCTCCACCGCTTGCGAAACTAGACGCCCTTAACTCGCATCACATTGAACCTACCATTCTGAACGGCTTCACCATTGAGCCTAGCATTTACGGCGACAACAGTCTGGCAGAACTCCCACCCGATTATTTTATGTGCTCAGACTGTTTGGCAGAAATGAGCGATAACACTCAACGCCGTTACCGATATCCGTTTATAAATTGCACACAATGTGGGCCTAGATATACGCTGATTGAGCGTCTACCTTTTGATAGGGCCAACACCAGCATGGCTGTTTTCCCGTTATGCCCTGACTGCCGTACAGATTATGAAAACCCTATAGATAGACGCTACCACGCACAACCTTTAGCGTGTGCCGCTTGTGGACCTGCGCTTAGTTTTCGTCAAGCCGGCCATCCTGAAATCAATGACAATGAAGCTGCCCTGACTTCTGCTGTAACGGCATTGAAATCAGGTCTAATTGTTGCTGTTAAAGGTATAGGTGGCTATCACCTACTCTGCTCCGCCACCTCTGAAATCGCTGTAGCTACATTAAGGCAACGCAAACATCGTCGCCTTAAACCTTTAGCTGTGATGTTACCGTGGTTAGGCGAAGATGGTTTAGATGCAGTGCGACGCTACACCGAAGCTACGGCTTTCGATGCGGCATTGCTGACTGATCCCCTACGCGCCATTGTGCTGGTAAAAAAACATCCACTGACCGACTTAGCAGAGGCCGTCGCACCTGGGATGACTGACCTTGGTGTTATGCTGCCCTACAGCCCCTTGCATCATTTATTACTAGCTGCCTATGCTGGGCCGTTGATTGCGACTTCCGCCAATATCAGCGGCGAACCCGTATTAACAGATGCCGAACAGGTTGAAACACGCTTAGCTTTAGTCGCCGATGCTTTTTTACATCATAATCGACCTATATTAAGGCCTGCAGATGATAGTGTTTTTAGGGTGATATCAGGTAAAGCTCAACCCATCAGATTGGGTCGTGGCTGCGCTCCTTTGGAATTCAAACTACCGTTTAGTTTAGCCAGTCCGTTACTTGCACTAGGCGGTCAAATGAAAAACACGGTAGCCTTAGCTTGGGATAATCGCGTGATTATATCGCCTCATTTAGGTGATTTGGGCTCGCCACGTAGCCAGCAGGTATTTGAGCAGACTATCACCGATCTTACTCAGCTTTACGGCGTTACTGTAGAGCGCTGTGTCTGTGATGCGCATCCTGATTATAGTGCGAGTCGCTGGGCAGAACGCTCTGGAATGACTGTACATAAAGTCTTTCATCATCATGCTCATGCTTCTGCCTTAGCAGCCGAACATGCTTATTACAAACCCATGTTGGTCTTTACTTGGGATGGCACTGGTTATGGAGAAGATGGTACGTTATGGGGAGGGGAAGGTTTATTCGGCATGCCCGGCTCTTGGCAACGTGTAAGTTCATTCCGGCCTTTTCGTTTGCCGGGCTCAGAGCTTGCTGCACGAGAACCTTGGCGCAGCGCCTTGGCACTTTGCTGGGAACTAGGTGAAGACTGGCCTGAATGCCCTACTGAAACCTACTTAATCAAGCTAGCTTGGCAAAAGCAACTGAACAGTCCCTTATCAAGTTCGGTAGGACGCTTATTCGATGCCGCTGCAGCATTAACAGGGCTTGTACACCACTCTGACTTTGAAGGTCATGCCGCTATGTGCTTAGAAGCAGCTAGTGTTGGTGCAAACATATCAGGTATAGTCTTGCCGCTACACTTTAATGCAGACCATGGTTGGCTAAGTGACTGGGAACCATTAGTTTCTATTTTACAGGATACGAATTTAAGCCTAGGCGCACGTAGTTATTGTTTTCATGCCAGTTTGGCAATGGCTATAGTAGCGCAAGCGCAGCAAATTAGAACTGAACACGGTTTATTTACAGTCGGCTTATGTGGAGGCGTTTTTCAAAATAAATGTTTAACTGAACTTGCTATGACATTATTACAACAAGCAGGCTTTAAAGTCTTTGTACCTGAACGAATTCCTAGTAATGATGCAGGCATTAGTTTCGGACAAATTATAGAAGTTGCAATGACTAGCACAGGAAAACAGCAGTAGTATTATCACAACGTTTAAACTGAGGCTTAATCCTATAGATAAGACACCGTTAAAATATGCTAATATTTCTTTTGACTAAAATCACACAGAGGCAATTATGAAAGCAAATATCGGTTTAATCGGTCTGGCAGTAATGGGGCAAAATTTAGTTCTGAATATGAACGATCACCGTTTT
>CAIVGC010000183.1 GCA_903905335.1 uncultured Methylococcaceae bacterium | reverse complement strand
CGCATATTTAACCCAAGTGCTCAAGGCATTGCCCTATGCCGACACGGTTGAGAAAATTGAAGCTTTGTTGCCGTGGCATTTTAAAAAAATAACTTCTGCCGAATAAGGCAAGTACGCCGAAAATTAATCGCTTACCTTTCAAGCTTCAAAAGCACTCTTTTCTTATAATAAAGGATGGGCGCCCTCTAATACGTCTGCGGAAACGAGGGTCTATCCTAAAAGTTGATTTATTTACTTGAAAGGGCGGCATATACACCCTGCTCATGAGTAAATGCATTGGTTTGATGCTTCTCAATTGAAACGTCTTGAATGAGGAATGGCCTGCGGCTCTGTGGGCAGACGGAGACTGATAAGCCTATCAATAGAGCCGCCGCCCACAAAGTATATTAAATAGCCAGTTTAATCCGCGCTAAAGCATTTTCCAGATTAGCCATGCTAGTAGCTATAGATATTCTGATATGACCTTCGGTACCAAAAGCTGAGCCTGGTACTAAGGCCACGCCAGCTTTTTCGATTAAGTAATCAGAAAATTCCAAGTCGTTGTTAATGCCAACTAAACGGTTTATGAGCTTTTCTATGTTGGGGAAGACATAAAAAGTACCATCTGTTTCTAAGCATTCAACGCCTTCGATGCTGTTAAGTTCAGCAACCACATAATCATGGCGTTTTTTAAACTCTATACACATATCGCTGATAAAGCTTTGATCGCCCGTTAAAGCAGCTTCCGCAGCATATTGTGAAATAGAAGTAGGATTAGACGTACTTTGTGATTGTATGGTGCACATAGCCTCAATCAAGTCAGCGGGGCCTGCGGCATAACCAATACGCCAGCCAGTCATAGAATAGGCTTTAGAGACGCCATTCATCACTACAGTACGATCATAAAATTCGGGATGTGCATTTAAGATATTAACAAACGAACCTTGATTCCACAGAATATGTTCGTACATATCATCAGTAGCAATAATGATATTTGGAAAATCTGCCAGCACATCACCTAACACTTTCAGCTCTTCTAAACTATAAGCCACACCTGAAGGATTAGAAGGACTATTAATAAAAATTAATCGCGTTTTGTCGGTAATGGCTGCACGTAATTGTGCAGGTGACATTTTAAAATGCTGCGCCTGCGTGGTTTCTACAATAACCGGCACACCGTCTGCTAACAAAACCATGTCTGGATAAGAAACCCAGAAAGGCGCAGGAATGATGACTTCATCGCCAGCATTTAATAAGGCTTGAGTCAGGTTAAAAGAGCTTTGTTTACCACCACAGGAAACTAAAATTTGTTTAGGCTGGTAATCTAGGCCATTATCATTCTTAAATTTTTCTATAATGGCTTTTTTTAAACTAGCCGTGCCATCGACGGCGGTATATTTAGTAAAACCGTTATCCATAGCCTTAACAGCAGCGGCTTTTATATGGTTTGGAGTATCAAAATCAGGCTCACCAGCACCTAAGCCGATAATATCTTTGCCAGCCGCACGCATTTGAGCGGCTCTGGCAGTAATCGCCAAGGTAGGGGATGGTTTAACTGCTAGTACTCTATTAGAAAGTGTGATGCTCATGTTCTGCTGGATAAGATAAAGGATTAAATTAGGGCAATTATACGCTATGTGTAGACTTGCTTAAAACCCGATATTAAAAAAAGTTATGTTACCTTGTCTGGGTCGAGCGGCCCAAATGATCTTTCCCTTCAGGTGCGCACAGATCAGTACCCGTACGTGAGAGTCTTCCCTCATATTGCTCTTTTTATTCCACACCCATTAATATACAAAATCCCAATGTACAAACAACTTTTATAGGCTTACTCGACAGCGATTAAGCTAAGACCAATATTGCCATTTCCGTCCTCTAACCCATGTTCAAGACATACAATAAAACTGAAATATAATCATGCCATTAGGAATTAACAAATGTTCTGGTTCAGCACAAGTGGATTTACGAATATGTATTGGACCACCGCCAGCACGACGAAAACTTGCAGTGAAGAGGTATAGACCGTTCAGCGTATGACAAAAGGAACTAGAGTTGGTATTGATTTGACAACTAGCCAAGCGAAGGGGAAAACTTACACGAATTTATAGGCAAAAAGGTGAAAATGCTCATTAACACAGTCTTTTTTATGGTGATAGACCAAGCGAAAGCCCAATTCAGATTTGAGACTGAGAAGTACAGTCTCTAAATCGGCAAGCATAATGTATGCTGTGCCATAATTTTTCGGCATCCTAAAGGTTTTTATGCCACTTTCGTCAAGTTGCAGGACAATGAGGTAATGCTGGCCAATAACATAATTATTTTCTTTCTGTCGACCGATGAGTTACCAAAGTTTATCAGGGTACTTTTTGGTGCGTAGACGACGCTGCAGGACCTCAGCTTTCTTCACTATCGCAACGTTGGGCTTACTTAATCAAGGTTTCAATTTCAGCAGTCAAAGTTTATTACTTTTATTTAAGCGTCCGTAATTCATGACTTTAGGTTTGGAAATGCTTGGTGTATATTTCGAAGCATGCAAATAAGGAAACCGCCTATCGGCGGAAGCCATTTTGATTTGGACGGGTTTGCATCACCCCGCCCAAATCCGCGACATTTAATGCAACTTCGCTTTGCTTGTTGCGGTCGCTCCATTCGCCCTAAAGGGCGAGGTTTTAACCAGCAAGGTGTTTTTGATTAAATTTATAAATTTAAAACATACAAATATCTAAGACTAAATAATTATTCGGGCCTGTCAACAAGTTCTACATAAGCCATAGGCGCATCGTCACCTGATCTAAAACCACATTTCATTATTCTTAAATAACCACCTGCACGAGATTTATATCTTGGACCAAGCTCATTAAATAACTTTGTTACAACATCACGGTCACGTAATCTTGAAAAAGCAAGTCTTCTTTTTGCAACAGTATCAACTTTAGACAAAGTAATTAAAGACTCAGCAAAGCTTCTTAATTCTTTAGCTTTAGGTAAGGTTGTTTTAATTAACTCATGATTAAAGAGTGAGTTAGTCATATTACTAAACAGAGCCTTTCTATGGCTACTGTTCATGTTTAATTTTCTACCAGACTTACGATGTCTCATTATAAGAAGACCTAATGTTATTGTATTGATAAAATGTGCGATTGATCTGCAAGTGATTCAGGCGGCCAATTTTCGAGGCGCATACCAAGCGACAATCCTTTTAATGCAAGAATATCTTTAATTTCTGTTAAAGACTTCTTTCCTAAATTTGGAGTTTTTAACAATTCTACTTCGGTTCTCTGAATTAAATCACCGATATAGAAAATGTTTTCTACTTTTAAACAATTTGCTGAGCGCACAGTTAACTCAAGATCGTCTACTGGACGTAAAAGCACAGGATCACAGTCCTCTACTATTTCTTCAGGTTGTTTAATTTCTACTGGACTTACTTTCTCAAAATCGACGAAAACAGATAATTGATCATGCAGTATAGTTGCAGCAAGTTTAATAGTTTGTTCAGGATCAACCGTACCATTAGTTTCTAAATCAATTACAAGACGATCTAAATTTGTACGCTGCTCAACACGAGTACTTTCAACTTGATATGCAACTTTAATAATAGGACTAAAAGAAGCATCTAAATGCAAAACGCCAACTGCACTAGATGAATCTGAACTAATAGTACGATTACTTACAGGCTCATACCCTCTTCCTCGTCTAATGCGCACTTTCATATTCAAAATGCCATTTTGAGTAAGATTCGCAATTATTAAGTCACTATTTATAATCTCAACATCATGAGGTAATTTAAAATCAGCAGCAGTTACGCAACCAGCACCACTTTTAGATAGAGTAAGTTCAATATCATTCTTATTGTGTAAAACAACAGCTAATTTTTTTAAGTTTAAAAGAATATCAATAACATCTTCCTGAACACCATCTATAGTACTGTATTCATGAAGTACACCTTCAATTTCAACATCAGTAACTGCACAACCAGATATAGTAGAAAGTAAAACTCTTCTTAAAGCATTACCTAAAGAATGTCCAAAACCACGCTCTAAAGGTTCAATTACAATTTTTGAATGATTAATAGAATTACTAACAACCTCAACTAAACGAGGCTTTAATAAGCCAGAAATAGAATTCTGCATTTATTTATATCCCTCAAAACTTCAATTATTTAGAGTAAAGCTCAACTACAAGTTGCTCATTTATATCACTACCTAAATCTACACGATCAGGAAGTGAACTAAAAGTACCAATCATTTCTTTAGAATTAACATCAACCCAAGACGGAAAACCGTACTGTTCAGTAACAGTTAATGCATCAACTATTCTTTGTTGTTTTTTTGCTTTTTCTCTAATAGTTAAAACATCACCAGGAGAAACTTGGTATGAAGGAACATTAATTAAAGATCCATTTACTTGAATTGATTTGTGAGAAACCAATTGACGAGCTTCAGCACGAGTACATGCAAAACCCATACGATAAACTACATTATCTAACCTGGATTCCAATAAGTTTAAAAGGTTTTCGCCTGTAGCGCCTTTTTTCATATCAGCAGATTTATAGTAGTTGCGAAATTGCTTCTCTAAAATACCGTAAATACGTCTTAAACGTTGCTTTGCTCTTAACTGTAAAGCGTAATCTGAACTTCTAGTTCTTTTAGTTCCATGCTGACCAGGTCTCTGATCTAACTTACACTTACTTTCTAAAGACTTGCCCCTGCTCTTTAAAAAAAGATCAGTTCCTTCTCTTCGACTTAATTTACAGGTTGGTCCAAGATATCTTGCCATATTACTACTCCAGTATTCTTATACGCGGCGTTTCTTAGGTGGACGGCAACCATTATGAGGAATGGGTGTAACGTCTACTATATTATTAATTTTAAATCCCAGATTATTCAATGAGCGAACAGCAGACTCACGACCAGGACCAGGACCCTTAATCATAACATCAACGTTTTTCATGCCGAATTCTTGAGCTACAATACCAGCTTTTTCAGCCGCTACTTGAGCTGCAAATGGTGTGCTTTTTCTAGACCCTCTAAAACCAGAGCCACCTGAAGTTGCCCAGGACAAAGCGTTACCTTTTCTATCTGTGATAGTAATTATTGTGTTATTAAAAGATGCATGAACATGAACAATACCATCAGCAACTTCTTTCTTAATACGTTTTCTTGAGCGATTTTGACTAGCCATTACAACGGACCTCTAAAGGAATATCTTATTTACGAATGGGTTTACGTGGACCTTTTCGAGTTCTTGCATTAGTTTTGGTACGCTGACCTCTTAATGGCAATCCTCTACGATGTCTAATCCCACGATAACAACCAAGGTCCATCAAACGCTTAATATTCATAGAAACTTCACGACGCAAATCGCCTTCTACTGTCATCTTTGAAACTACATTACGAATAGCTTCTAATTGCTCTTCAGTTAGCTCTTTAATTTTTACGGTTGGTAAAATACCGACCTTTTCGCAAATTTCACTTGAAGTTTGACGACCTACACCATAAATAGCAGTTAAAGCAATTACTGCGTGTTTATGATCTGGTATATTTATCCCGGCAATACGTGCCATCTAGATACTCCCCTGAGTAATTCTATACAGTTAAGCGCCAAATTATAGCATTGCAGTAATTATAGCGCAACAAAATTTTTAGCCTTGTCTTTGCTTATGTCTACCATCAACACAAATAACTCTAACAACACCGTTTCTTTTTACAATCTTACAATTTCTACAAATTGCTTTAACAGAAGCACGAACTTTCATAGCTTACTCCAACCTTTATGATATTAATTATTATTTTTTGAGATTAGCTTTTTTCATCAAGCCATCATATTGCTGAGACATTAAGTGAGTTTGCATTTGAGAAATGAAATCCATTACTACAACAACAATGATCAATAAAGAAGTGCCACCAAAATAAAATGGAACATTCCAATAAACAATCAAAAACTCAGGCAATAAACAAACTAGAGTTATATAAAAAGCACCAATCAGAGTCAATCTAGTCAATACCTTATCAATATAAATAGACGTCTGAATACCAGGCCTAATTCCAGGCAAAAAAGCACCAGATTTCTTTAAATTTTCAGCAGTTTCTTTTGAATTGAATACTAAAGCCGTATAGAAAAAACAAAAGAAAATAATTGCTGTTGCATATATCAAAACATAAACAGGCTGACCTGGAGATAACATAGTTGCTATATCTTGCAACCACTCAAAGCCGACACTGTTACTAAACCAACCAGCGATAGTTGCAGGAAAAAGAATAATACTTGAAGCAAAAATAGGTGGTATTACACCAGCCATATTTAATTTTAAGGGCAAAAAGCTACTTTGACCTGCATATAACTTATTACCTTGCTGTCTTTTTGGGTAATTAATTAAAATCCTTCTTTGTCCACGCTCAACAAATACAACCAAGGCTGTAACTGCAAGCGACAATAAGAACAAAAGAATTATAAAACCACCATTCATTTCACCAGTCCGAGCTAATTCTAAAGTACCACCTATAGCTTTAGGTAAGCCAGAAACAATACCTGCAAAAATTATAAGTGAAATACCATTGCCAATACCACGCTCCGTTACTTGCTCACCGAGCCACATTAGGAAAACAGTTCCAGTAACAAGTGTTATTGTAGTAATGGCAATAAAATTAAATCCAGGCACCAAAACCACAGATAAACCACCTGCGGTTTGATTCTGCAAGGCAATAGAAATACCGATAGCTTGAAATGTAGCTAAAAAGACAGTCCCATAACGAGTAAACTGTGAAATCTTCTTTCTACCTGACTCACCTTCCTTCTTTAATTGCTCCATAGAAGGAATTACAACTGTCATTAACTGCATAATAATAGATGCAGATATGTAAGGCATGATTCCAAGCGCAAATAAACTTAGCCTCATTAAAGCACCACCAGAAAACATATTGAACATATCCAATATAGATCCGCTTTGCTGCTCGAACATAATAGTTAATGCTTTAGGATCTATACCAGGAACAGGTATATGAGATCCAATTCTATATACAATAAGCGCACCTAGAACAAAGAGCAATCTAGCTTTTAATTCAGAATGGCTATTAGACATATTGCTTGCAGACTCTTTAGCTTTACTCACTTAAACCTCTACTTTGCCACCAAGAGCTTCAATAGAAATTCGTGCGCCAACTGTTACCTTAATACCTTTAAGATTTATAGCCTTAATTAATTCACCAGACTTAATAATTTTAGCCGTTTTAGTAAACTCAGGAACAATATTTGAAGCAATCAAAACCTTTAGATCAATAACATCAGCGGTTAATGAATTTAATTCATTAAGCCTAACTTCAGCTGAATACTTACTTTTTAAAGACTTAAAGCCGACTTTAGGCAATCTTCTTTGTAAAGGCATCTGTCCGCCTTCAAAACCAACTTTATGAAAACCACCACTACGAGACTTTTGTCCTTTATGACCTCTTCCACAAGTTTTACCTAAAGTACAACCAATACCGCGGCCTACACGTTTAGACTTTTTTCTTGACCCTTCACTTGGCTGGATAGTATTTAAATACATTAAACTTCCTCGACTTTAAGCATGTATGACACCTTATTTATCATACCTCTAATCTCTGGAGTATTAAGTAATATAACCGTTTGATTAATTTTACTTAAACCCAATCCTTTTAAGCATGCTTGATGACGAGGCAAACGTCCAAACCTACTTTTTGTCATTGTTACATGTAACTTATTTATAGTCATAATACTATCCAGTAATTTTCTCTACAGACAAACCACGTTTAGCAGCTATCTGTCCAGCATTTTGCATACCTGTTAAACCATTAATAGTTGCTCTTACAACATTAATAGGATTACTAGTTCCAATACATTTTGCTAATACATTGTGTACGCCAACAACTTCAAAAACAGCTCTCATTGCGCCACCAGCGATTATGCCAGTACCTTCAGAGGCAGGCTGCATATATACTTTTGCAGCACCAGTTGTATTCATAATTGCGTATTGTAAAGTATCACCTTTCAACGAGACTTTACGCATATTTTTTCTGGCTTGCTCTAAAGATTTTTGAATTGCAATTGGCACTTCACGAGCTTTACTTACGCCGTAACCAACCCTTCCTTCTCCATCGCCAACAACAGTTAAAGCAGTAAAACCAAAAACTCTACCACCCTTAACAACTTTTGCAACTCGACGAACATTAACTAATTTTTCTTGCAAACCATCTGCACTACCTTGAGCTGGTGCTGTAGCCATTTTATTCTCCTAAAATTTCAAGCCGGCTTCACGCGCAGCATCAGCCAATGCCTTAACTCGGCCATGGTATTTGAATCCTGAACGATCAAATGCAACTTCAGTTACTCCAACAGCCAAAGCTTTCTCAGCTATGTACTTTCCTACAACAGCTGCAGCTTGAATATTGCCAGTATATTTTAAAGCTAATTTAATATCAGACTGTACAGTAGAAGCACTTGCTAAAGTTGTACTTCCATCTTCACTGATTACCTGAGCATAAATATGATGTGAAGTTTTATGAATCGATAAACGTGTTGCACCTACTTTCTTAATTTTTGAACGCAATTTTAATGCGCGCTTCATTCGAGACTGTTTCTTATCCATTACAATACCTTACTTCTTCTTAGCTTCTTTTCTGACAACATGCTCATCAGCGTATCTAACACCTTTACCTTTATAAGGTTCTGGCGGCCTATATGCTCTAATTTTAGCAGCAACCTCGCCAACCAACTGCTTGTTACTTCCTTTAACAAGTATTTCAGTTTGAGTAGGTGTTTCGACTTGAATTCCAAGCGGAACTTGAAATTCAACTGGATGTGAAAATCCTAAAGATAAACTTAATACACTTTCTTTAGCTTGAGCTCTGTAACCAACACCAATAAGTGTTAGTTTTTTTTCAAAACCCTGAGAAACTCCAGTAACCATATTATTTAATACAGCTCTTGCAGTACCAGCTTGAGCAGTAGCAATTTTATTATCTTTGTCCCATAACATTTCAATTATGTTATTTTCTAGATTAACAGAAACTACAGAATTAAGAACATGAGTTAGCAACCCATTACTTCCTTTTACAGTTATTGTATTTCCATCTAACTTTACTTCTACTCCACTTGGAATAGAAATAGGAGCTTTAGCAATTCTTG
>CAIVGC010000182.1 GCA_903905335.1 uncultured Methylococcaceae bacterium | reverse complement strand
GGCATATTTGCCGGTTTTAATAGCACCTTGTAAATTATCGTCTGTCGGCATCCAATGCGTAGCAATATAATCGCCTTCGTTGGTATATTCGACTAACGCAGTACGTCCACCGTGATCTTTATTGTTAGATAAGCCGGTAATAACGATACGTCCAGGTAGGGCATAAGTCGAATGTGGGCCGACTATGCCACCGCTTTTAGCGACAAAATCAGTAATGGTCTTTTGTAAGGTAGGTTTGGCAGGGTCAGTGTGTACATCAAATATAAAAATCTTATTGGTATCAAGTCCGCCAGCCCATAAATATTGGCGATCATCCGTGAAATCAGAGTGATGAGCTTCGTTACGGCCACCCACAGATAAGCTATTAATGACTTTGCCATAATGAGTGGACTTTGGATTCACATCCACAGTAACCATCTTATCTTGCTCATCGCCTAGGCCTTCGACACCTAAGGTCCAAATGTAGACAAAATCCTCTTGGCCTTTAATTTTTGGCATATAAGGTGATAAGCAGGTTTCATCAGCGATGGCTGTTGAGATAGAGAAACTGACTAACGCGACGGCGGACAGTTTAAAAGCAGAGTTAAGTAACTTATTCGTAATGTTTTTTAGTTCTGTAGCATGACTGTTCATATCCTTCCTTTTTTATAATTATGTTCTTTAAAGATATCGGTATTTTGTTGGTGTAGCCAATTGACCGAGACTGAGCTCACTTATCCTAAGAGCGTTTCTCATCGTTATACACAACTCTTTAAAAGCACGTCATTCTGGCATGGACTGCCGGAATCTAGGCTACATGGATGTATGCAGATTACCATCCATGGCACTGGATACCGGCTTGCCGGCCGGTATGACGGTTTACTTAATGGTGCGTATAACGATGAGCTAGCGTTAGGGGTAAATATTTTTAATAGTTACAGTGTATATTATGCTAATGTTGTGCCAAGCTACAAGAATATTCGTATCTGACTGTTACTTATGAATTTTTATATAGATGCTATGCGGAATGTTGCTGTTTATGCGCAATAATGCGTATCAATGTAGCGTCAATGTGAAACATTGACACAAGCATGAAACAATTAATGAGTCAGTTGTAGTGTAAGCTATACCTTTATAATAGGATCAACATAAAAACAGAAACGCTAAATTTTAGAGATTGCCTCCTCTAAAGTTTCTCTGATGAGAGCACCTTAAGTTAGATTCATTCAATCATTTCAGTTGGTATTAATTCTGCGAAATATTCAATCATGAAATCAACAAACGTGGTTAATTTAGCAGGTAAAAAACGCCTCTGTAAATAAATAGCGTAAATTGTCAAAGGTGGAATTTTAAAGTCTTGTAAAATTTCTATTAGTTTTCCTTGCTCTACATAATTAACCGCTGATATTTCAGGGACTTGAGTTATACCCATACCCAATGCAGCAGCCTGACATAAAGCTCGACCATTATTGGAACAAAAATACCAATTCGGCTTAATTTTTATTTCTTGTGTATCTTGCTTAAATAACCAGTAATCATGATGTGGCGTGTCAATATAAAGCAAGCATCGATGTGCAGCTAATTGATTGATATGTATCGGTTCACCATACTTATCCAGATAATCTGGAGAAGCGTAAGTACACAATCTAGTTTCTGCCAATTTCCTAGCAACCACACCTAGATCTAAGTTCACTGTAACTAATAATGATAAATCGAAACTGCCTTTACTCAAATCTACACGATTATTATGCAATGTCATCAAAACCCTAACATCTGGATATTTACGCTGATAAGACTCGATAGCACCCACCATATATAAGCCACCAAAATCAATGGGTGCGCTTATTTTTAAAGTTCCTTTTACATGTTTACCGAGTTGCGAGGTATATTCATCTAATTCAGAAAAGTCATCCATGAGTTGTTTGCTACGGTGAAAATAAATTTCTCCCGCTTCCGTTAAGCTAATTTGCCTTGTTGTCCTATTTAACAAGGCAACGCCCAGAGATGTCTCTAATTGAGCTATATATTTACTAATCATCATTGCAGAAAGATTCATTTCGCGCGCTACCGCGGTAAAAGTACCTAATTCCACAATACGACAAAACACTCGCATATTATTTAATTTATCCATACTTATGATTATAAACTTAAAGTTTATATTTTATAAATAGTTAGCTCTATTACGCACTTATGTTAAGTAATGTATACTTTTTCTCGGAGATAGCTATATGCCGTTTTAATTTGTCAGCTTTTGACCGATTAAAACGGTTTTTTATTACCTAATAAAAAATAATAAGAGGTCCTTATGAGTAAAATCCTAAATGAAGTTTTATCTGCTAACAAAGATTACGTTAACAACTTTGGGGATAAAGGTGAACTAGCATTACCACCCGCTAGACAATTTGCCATCTTAACCTGTATGGATGCACGTTTAGATCCTGCAAAATATGCTGGATTATCCGAAGGTGATGCACATGTTATTCGTAATGCAGGTGGCCGTGCGAGTGACGATGCAATACGCTCATTGGTTATCTCCTACAAATTGCTAGGAACCCGTGAATGGTTTGTTATTCACCATACTAATTGTGGTATGGAGCTTTTTAATGATGAAATCATGCGTGGCCTGTTAGCAACTAGTTTAAAAACAGCTACAATTGACGAAAATGGCTGGCACGATTGCTGTGAAGGTCATGGTTCTGCTGAGGCACGTTATATTGATTGGCTAACAATCACAAATCAAGAAAGCAGTGTCTTAGAAGATGTTATTCGTATTAAAAATCATCCTTTGGTACCTTCCGATATCCCTGTTTATGGTTACATCTACGAATGCACATCGGGCCGATTGATTGAAGTTCCTGCCGCAACACAAGCAGGTAAAGCAAGCTAAACAGATTTCATCTGCTTACTTTATATATGAGCGTTGAAATCGTAAGAGCCAACTAAGTCTAAAACAGGATGGCCAAATAAAATCATCCTGTTTTAGTACTAAAGATCATTTTCTTTTGAAGAATAAAAAGATAACAGATAAACCAGCAACTATTGCGGGTATAACAAAAAAACTAACTTGAGATTCCTCACTATTTTGCGTTCCTTTACGCAAAAATGGGTCTTTGGCTTCGTTGTAAGTACTTTCATTTTTCACTGCAAATGATTGCAGTCCATTAAGTTGATTAGCAAAGCCAATATCGCCCGTAAAATTTAGTATGTTAAAATCAATAATCGAAGTAGCAGACAATCCAGTAACCGGTAAGCTTCCCAATAAAAGAATGACTGGTAAGATTAAAATTATTTTATTGTTCATATTTCCTCCGACCTTAATAATCCACCATAACGGGATCTATTAATATAAAGTTAAGTGTTGGTATTTAAAGACGTCATCAATAGCACTTAATTTACTGAGACACAAGCAAGAAAACTTTGATGATCACTGTTATGCATGGCGTTTAAATCAACTGAAAGAAACCAATGTGTCACTGTACAATTAAAGTAACGTAATAATTAATCACAACCCAAGAGGCTAACAGATGTTTAAAATACTCACGACTAAGCCAGTAAAAGCTTTTCTGGTAACACTTGTTACGCTAATGATTAGCGCCCAAGTTTTTTCGGCTCAGGATAAATCGTTCCTAAACAGAACTATTCTGTTAGAAAATAAGGTTGAGCTTCCCAGTAATAATATTAATGCCAAGCTAATACGCGTCATATTTCCGTTCGCTTTTAAAACACCGTTGCATACCCATGAAGGGCCAGGGCCTCGTTATGTGGTCAAAGGTAAATTTAAAGTTATTGAAGGTGGCAAAACCAATACTTACTCTGTAGGTGATGTGTTTTGGGAATCAGGGGCTTTAATGTCCGTAGAAAATATTGGCGAAGATTCGGCTGAATTAATCATTTTTGAGTTAGCGCCTAACAAATAAATTTATCAGGCATTACTTTATGGCAAAAATGCCCGAACACAAACCTGTAAATTATTTTATACAATGAGGTGGTAGCTATGGATATTGGAACAGTATTAAAATTGCTAGGCTTTATGGTATGGCCTTTTTTGTTGGTGTTTATATATTATCTGTTTGATAGAAAAGGCTTCAAAAAACAGTTTGAGAAATTTAAACAAGACGGCTTTAAATAAAAAGCTTCATTGGGTATTGGTGGGCACTTAGTCTTCAATGCCCTTAAACAGATGACTTAATGCTTATTCAAAACGTGAGTAATTCGTGATCACTATTCCAGCTTTACTAATTGGGCTACTAAGTTAAGGCGGGACAGTACGAATAGTCATCGTTCCCACGCTTAGCGCTCATCGTTATACACAAATGTTAATTAATCGTCATCCCGGCAGGGATTGCTGGGATCCAGAGCACAAGGATGTGAAAAATAAAATCAAGTTAGCTTCATATCGCTGAAATTTTATTTGTGTAACTTAACATTGCCATCCATGGCAACTGGATCCCGGCAATCCCTGCCGGGATGACGTGCTTTTAAAAGCTTATGTATAACGATGGGCGCTAAGCGTGGGAACGATAATTTGAGGCTTTCACTACCGTTTTGTCCCGTCTAAAGTTGGTAGCCACTAATTGTGTTGCAAATGAGAAGACATGGCGGGCGGCAAAACGTGGATCATAATCAAGCCTCGCTGAGCCATCATTAAGTCCATTGCAATAACTAGTATCCCTGGAACTTGCACCATTTGCCGCATCACCGCTGGCGACAACAAACTGGCGAATAGTCCAAAACCCAATAATGGCACTAAAGTACCCAATACGAATATCTGTTGACGGTGTCTGTAGTGGTTTATCCAAATAAAAGCCTTTTGATAAACCTCAAATAAAATCAATTCAATTCAATTCAATTCAATTCACGAATCCAAAAGTATAGCGGTTGCTTACTGACATCTACCTAGATACGGTTATTTGCACCAGTCTTATATCAAAAAGCTTGTTCATAAAAACCAAGACAAAATAAAAATGTCGCGCTATTTCATAGCGACAGTCGAATTAGAAACTATTAGAGATAATAATTTTATCAATTGTTTGTATTGAAATCATCAGGTTATCTTCTATCTTTTGTGTTGGAAAAATTTCGAGTTTCGCTGAGATTAAATCATGGCATCGTTATTGCTAAACTTCTTTGTTATCTAGCTTTACTTAGGCTCAGTAATAGACAGAATTTAAACGTTGGTTAATCTAACCTTTTGTAGTTCCAACCTTAGGCGCCATAAAAAATGTTCACTAAAATAGCAATAATTCTAAGCTTAATCTCTACCCTATTAAGTGGTTGCGATCGAGCAGAAACTGAAAAGCATGAGGAAATGCCTATATTGGAGGCCACCACACCCTTACGTGAAGATACGTCTGTTACCAAAGAATATGTTTG
>CAIVGC010000181.1 GCA_903905335.1 uncultured Methylococcaceae bacterium | reverse complement strand
TTCTTTAGCAGCGTCTTTTCGTGCCTGAGCCAGAATGTCTGCTGCTTGTCCTTTGACGGCACACAAACGTTCAGTCATAAAAATAACGGGAATCATCCGAAATGTTGAACCATTACCAATGCCGGTGGTGATAAATAACAGCATAAACATGGCAAGAAAGCCCCAGAAATTACCTAGATTTCCCTCAGCCGGCATGAAATGCAACACGCCCAATACCGCCATTATCATGATAACGAAGTTCCACAAGGTGACTTGTGCACCGCCCAGTTTATCGGCCAACCAGCCACCGACGGGTCTAATTAAAGCACCAACCAAAGGGCCTAAAAAGGCGTATTGGGTTGGATTAATATCAGGAAACAAGATTTTGATTAACATGGGGAAACCCGCTGAATAACCAATAAAAGAACCGAAAGTTCCGGTATAGAGCCAGCACATCAACCAATTGTGTTTACGTTTAAAAATGACTGACTGCTCTTTAAAGGAGGCTTTAGCTGAGGCGATATCATTCATGCCAAACCAAGCGGCAATACTGGTTGCAATAATAAACGGCGCCCAAATAAAACCAGCATTTTGTAACCAGATGTTTTTAGTCACCTCTGCCTTAACCCACAGTTGTGGCTCGCCGCCCCATGAACCGAATACGCTCATAGCAATAACCAACGGCACTACAAACTGCACGGTACTGACGCCTAAATTACCCAAGCCGGCATTTAAGCCCAGCGCTGTGCCTTTTTGTGCTTGTGGATAAAAAAAGCTAATGTTCGCCATGCTGGAGGCAAAGTTACCACCACCAAAGCCGCACAATAAAGCTAATACCGCCATTAAAATATAAGGCGTTTCGGTATTTTGTACGGCAAAGCCTATCCAGATAGACGGCAATAATAACGATAGCGTACTAATAGTTGTCCAACGACGGCCACCAAAAATAGGCACCATAAAGGAATAGAAAATCCGTAAGGTCGCTCCAGATAAGCCCGGCAATGCTGTCAACCAGAACAATTCATTAGTGGTGTATTTAAAACCGATACTGGGTAAATTAATAACCACCACGCTCCAGACCATCCATACAGCAAAGGCTAATAATAAGGCGGGTATGCTGATCCATAAATTGCGTGTGGCAATATGTTTCCCCGTTTTTTCCCAGAAGCCGGGTTCTTCAGGACTCCAATCCGTCAATATCAATGAAGAAGGGTGACTTAGTTCAGGTAAGTCAGTTGAAACTCTAGCTAATTCAGGTACAACGCGGCGCTCCATTCTGGTAATAGAAAAGTGCATCCAAGTGAGTGCGATGATGACCAAGGCAAACAATAGCATGAAGCAACTACTCCAGATGCCGGTCAAATCGTTCAACATGCCGAACGTCAACGGTAGTAAGAAGCCGCCTAGACCGCCGATCATACCGACGGCACCACCGACAGCACCGATATTATTGGGGTAATAAACTGGTATATGTTTGTAGACGGCAGCTTTACCAAAAGACATAAACAGCGCTAACACCGATGTCAGAAAGATAAAGCCCGCAGGTCCCATGGCTAGGCTAAAGCTGATATCACCCTTAATGCCATGTATCAAATAATCGGTAGGTGGATAGGATAGAAAAAAAGTACAGATGGCTGCGACAATAAATGTCCAGTACATGATCAAGCGCGCTCCGTAGCGATCTGCTAACCAACCACCTACGGCCCGAAACAAACTGGCAAAAATAGAAAACAAGGCCGCCAGCATACCGGCGACCTTAATATCAAAGCCATAAGCACCTACCAGATAACGAGGTAACCATAGCGCCAAGGCGACAAAGGCGCCAAATACACAAAAGTAATATAGTGAAAAGCGCCAAACCTGAATATTTTTAAGAGGCTCTAGTTGTTTTAGAAAGGAATCCGGCTTGGTACCCGATAAACGTCTCGCTTTAAGAGCTGGATCGTCGTCACTAAAAAACCAAAAAACCATTGCCATCAGTAATAAAACCGCTCCCCATAGTTGCGCGACAGCGTGCCAACCAAAGGCAATCATCACAAACGGTGCGGTAAATTTTGTGATGGCAGCACCGATATTACCCAAACCGAAAATACCCAACGCCGTACCTTGTTTTTCAGTAGGAAACCAGCGTGACGTATAGGCAATACCCACGGCAAAAGAACCACCTGCGACACCGATACCTAATGCGGCCACCAAGTACATTAGGTAAGTGTCAACGGTCGTTAATAGAAAGGTAGCGATAGCCGAGGTCACCATAACCATCAGATAGATGATACGGCCACCATACTGGTCACTCCATATACCCAATACCAGTCGAATTAAAGAACCAGAAAGAATTGGCGTACCTATCAGCAAACCAAATTCGGTTTCGCTTAAGCCTAATTCTTTTTGAATTTGCAGACCGATGATGGAAAAAATAGTCCACACTGCAAAGCAGGTGGTGAAGGCTGCGGTACTTAAACCGAGTGCCCGTGATTGCTGCTCAGGTGTAACATTATTTATGGTAGACATAATAAGCCTTGTTTGCGCGTTAATTAGTGAGCCTTTGCCGTTCGTCTCAATCTTATAGTTAAAGCTAAGCGATAGGAAAGTATCGTCTATTATTTAATAGATGATCGGCTAGTGATTAATTTTAGTCCGACAGTCTTACTGGTAAATGGCTTGTAAGCTTATGTCGTAGGGCTTTTTGGTCTGATTGTAAAGAATATGGTCTATGTAAATATCTGCATTGTTATTAAGTATTAAATTGCAGATACCTCACTAAATGTAATTCTTTTGTTGAAAATTAGCAACATAAAATTACTTGTTATTTGTAAGGGAGATAGTCATTATGAAATAACGGATTTAGACTTGCGTAGTAATTCCCTTAGTGTGCATTAAACTCATAAGTGAAATTGATGGTAAACATAACTGAAGAATATGATCCAAGCTAAATACAAGCTTTTAATATGCCTGATCTGTTTATCTTTAAAAGGCGGGCGGGGTTGTATTGGAGCGCCGAACTCAGTGAACATCAATTACGATATGCGGCTCAGGATGCGCAAATAGTGTTATCGCTATTTAATATACTTAACGATAAACTACTCGATAGAGGCGCGGGTGAGTTAGGCAATATTAGTGCAATGTATGATCTTGGGTGGCTTATGTGTCACGAGGGCATCGATGCAATAATTGATAATAATAAGGCATGGAATGGTTAACAAAAGCCTCTGGAGTAGGTCATATAGAAGCAAAATTCAAACTATCTTATATGTATAATGAAGGTATTGGCGAACCAATTGACGCTCATAAATCTTTTCATTTGATATTAGAATTAGCGGAAGTAGGTCACACTTATGCTAAATATAAAGTTGGATTATTTTATTTGAATGGATATCTCAAACCTCTAAACAAGGGTGTATTGAAGCGTATGATTTTTTGAGTAAGAATGGAAGTCAAATTCTTTTAGATTAAAAAATTATTTAATTCGGTTATGCTATTCAATAATTGGTCATGAAATTGTAAATCTCATCATGTTAAATTTGTTGATTAAATCTCCTGTTAGTACTCTTAGTGATGAGCTTGATTTAGCGGCAATAGTTATGGATCGTTCTATAGAAACTATTGTTAAGATATTTGATGAAGCACGCAAGGGTGGAGTCATTAATTTAGAAGCGGCCGTATTTACTGTTAAAGAAATTACCGCCTCGGTTTTGCGTAATCCAGGCGCTTTAATTGGTATAGCTAGGATTAAGACTAAAGACAATTACACTCATATTCACTCGATAGCCGTGAGTGCTATGATGATTTCATTGGCTAAGCAATTAAAGCTATCCGATGAGGAGTGCAGTGGTTGTGGCTTAGGAGGTTTACTTCATGATATTGGCAAAATGGCGATCCCCAGTGATATTTTAAATAAACCTTGCAAATTAACTGATGCTGAGTTTGATGTGATGAGAAATCATCCTATGGTGGGTTATAAAATGTTGCTTGAGGGCGGTAAGGTATGTGAGATCGCTTTAGATGTCTGCTTGAATCATCATGAAAAAATAGATGGTTCTGGCTATCCTAATCACTTATCAGGTAGCGCTATTAGCCAGTATGCACGTATGGGTATGGTATGCGATATTTATGATGCGATTACTTCTAATCGTTCTTATAGTGACGGCTGGTGTCCTTCGGAATCTCTACGTCAACTGGCTGAAATGAAAGGCTATTTTGATCCGGATATTTTCCAGAGCTTTGTGAAATGTATGGGTATATATCCGGTGGGTACTTTAGTGCGTTTAAAATCAGGCCGTTTGGGTGTAGTTGTTGAACAATCTTTAGGCAAATTATTGTTGCCTAAAGTTAAAGTTTTTTATTATATCCATTCACATTCTTATTTGATTCCAAAAATATTAGACTTCTCTGATCCTAAAAATGCAGACAGCATAGTGGGACGCGTGAATCCGGCGAAGTGGAAGTTGAATGATATCGATCGATATTGGTTAGGTGATAGGCTCATTTTGTAACAAATTGAGCGGAAGCTAAATAGTTTAGATCATTACAAGCTTCGCCTAAGCTTTTTAGCTAGGTCTATATATTAATCCTTGCATAAGTCATCGCATGAAATAAGGTTGAATTATATGGCGCCTAAGGTGGGGGAAAGTACAAAAACTGACCTGATTATCAAGCTGCTTCAGCTAATTTAAAATAAACGTCTTTACAGCAGGGATTGCCGGAACCCAGTCAAATAGCCGCCAAATATAACCAACCACTTCGAGTTCGAATATAAGTAATATCAGAGACCCAAGCTTGATTTGCCGCTACAGGTTTAAAATTTCGATTAAGTACACTACGAAAATAGGTAGCGAATGATTGCTATCAGTCGTATTAACAAATTTAGGCTTCCAGATCGGTTTTATGTTCATGTCTTTCATTGTCATAATTTTCGTATGCAGCTCATTATGATGGGTTCAGTTAGCAAACAGTTCTGCTTTCATTGCAGTGGTACTAATTCTCCTGAACTCATTTTCTTACGAATGATCTCCTCGGCTGCATCGCTCAATAAATCCCGATGCATTCGTTGGGAATCATTGAAGAAATAAGTGCCGATATCGGTATCAACCAGGTGAGTTCCCAGTAATCGCATTGCACTCTCTTCATCAAAGATGTTTTCACCGTAAATAAGTCGAAAGCTATTGTCTTTGCTGCTGCCTTCTATTTCATAATGACCCTCAAAAGGTTCACCCAGTGCTGCTGAAAAATATTGCATGGCAAGATTACCGATGCGAGGCATATGGGATGCTCCAACAACAACCCGAAGATGTTGCTTTTCTTCCAGAGTCATGTCTTTTAACCAGAGTTTAAAATGATGGTCTAGGGTATTAATTTGATCTTCAGCAGCATCGTAACTATTAGCAAGGCTATCTTCGCGTTGACTTAGGGTAAATTGGTGTAAGGCAGCGTTTTGGATTGCTTTATTGCTCAATACAGAGTCAATTAAGGTAAGTGATCGGTTGATGATTCGTATTTGTCGATCACGTTGTTCAGGCGTAAAGTCACGCGTCGCTATTTATGCGCTTATCGGCTCGATGAGTGTTCTATAGTCACGTAATTTATCCAGTTGGGTAGTCGCAATGACCTTATCAGTGCTATTGATGAGCATGACATATAAAGCTAAAGGTATATGAGCGATAGCTTTAAGTTCAGTATAGCGAGGGCTAATGGCCATTGATTCGGTGCGTATACCTTTCTTGAAAAGAATAACTTTATCAACGACTTGAATAATGACAGGGGTATGGAGCGTTAGCAGTTGACTTCGAAGATCGGTATAGGCGCTGCGAAAAGAGGCATTTAAAGCAATAGTGGATCAGGCTGTTCTTTGGCGTGAATGGCCTTTAATGGAGCTTTAGAGCTATCTTGAGCAAGTGCTTGATGTGCATTTAAATCCCTATGACTGCAAATAAAGACAATAAACACTTCAAATTAAGTTTAGTTATGGCGTCATTCATTGGATTGCTCTCATAATGGTTACGATTTAATAGTATACGGTTTAGAGCAAGTAAGCCGATTATTGGCTACCAATTTAAGACGGGACACTAGCCTAATCATTCACTTTTAAACAGGGTTCTTCTAAGCACAGACAAAGGACGAAAGGCGAAGGGTTAAGTCTAGTACCTGTCACGCCTTAAGTTGCTAGCCCGATTATTTAAACGCCATTTAAGTACTCTACTTTGTAAAGCTATTTGAATACTACATCATTTGTCGCTAATCAGTTTTACTGCTAACCGTTATAAGTCGCAATGCTTATTACGAGCTTAGGTCATTTTTTTAGCTACTTAACAACGTTTTTTAGAAAAACAGCCTCTGAAAGTGAAAAATATCTGACGCAGTTTTACATAATGGATATAAGCTATCACATTAAAATGCCATAATTTCATTAACTCTAAGGTAACAGATATGAAACTACCTAGTCATCCATTCCTTTATGCAGGCACTCGTCTAATCACATCAACTGTTTTTGTCGCTACATTAATTTTTGCGCCGGGGATTTCTTTCGCTGTCGATAAAGATGCTAACGAAGATCGTACTGAATTACGCATCAAAGAGTTACACGCTAAACTAAAGATTACCTCTGAACAGGAAGAGCAATGGAGTAAGGTTGCTCTAGCTATGCTTAACGATGCCAAAACAATGGATGCCCTGACACAAGCTAGAGTCGATCATGCTAAGGATATAAGCGCTATCGACGATATCAAGTCATACGGCGAACTCATTGAAGCTCATGCAAACGGCATCAATAATCTGATCCCCGTTTTTTCGGATCTGTATATCCATATGTCGGATACACAGAAAAAAGAAGCAGATAGTTTGTTTCGCGAAGGCGATATCAAAGCTAAGCATAAGCATGCTCATAAGAAATCGACCAGCAACTAAAAGCCAATACGATGACGTGCTAAATCTAGCACAAGCCCGTTAAGGACTCACACCACACCTTCAAAAAGAAAGGTTACTATGAAAGCTTTATTACACAAATTTAGTTATTTTAAATCTACAGGCATCAAGGTCGTGACTAAACTCCTTGTTGTTTCGACAATTAGTATACTGTCATTGTCGCCAGCATTTGCCGATCGTGACGACGGTTATGGCAGGGGTGGGAGAGAATGGGAGCACGGTCATCAAGAATGGCACGGCAATTCGGGTGGCTATGGAGGATACCAATCAGGATACGGTAGATATGCGCAACCTTACGGCTATGCACAACCCTACGGCTATGCACAACCCATCCGTGTTCCTCCACCCTTGTATTATCCACCTCAACAATCACCCGGAATTACTTTGGTTGTACCATTTAATTTTCGCTGGTAGAAGTCACAGCACAATGTACTTTATCTTTGTAAGCTATCAGTCGCGTAGTTTGGGTTAATGGCTTTAGCGTTAACCCAGCATCGATGTTCAATACTATTATGTTGCGAAAAGCACGCAGCCCCAGCTGACTTTAAGTTATCGCGTGAAAACACAAGAAACCCCAGCGTAAACACAAGAAACCCAGTGAAAACGCAAGAACCCCAGCGTAAACACAAGAAACCCAGTGAAAACGCAAGAAACCCAGTGAAAACGCAAGAAGTCCAGCGGAAACACAAGAAGTCCAGTGGAAACACAAGAAGTCCAGTGGAAACACACGAAACCCAGTGAAAACACAAGAAACCCAGTGAAAACACAAGAAGTCCAGCGGAAACATAAGAAACCCAGTGGAAACACAAGAAGTCCAGTGGAAACACACGAAACCCAGTGGAAACACACGTTATCGCTTGAAAACATAAGTGCGTAGGGTGCAATAGACGGTGGCCGTATTGCACCAAATGCTGCGGGATCATAAGATGTCGATATAACAGATCAATAAAACACTGAAATAAGCTAATTTGCAGGCGATTGGGTAGTCTCGCAATTATGGCTTTTTGGAATTGTTTATCGTTGGTTTGAAAGCGAAGAACACTGCTAACTTAGCTATAAAGTGGGTCGGGCATCAGTTAAAGCCGGTACCCGATCCACTTATACTGTTGAAGTAGAAAAAATGAACAGCATCAATATGCTGATATGTTCAATAGTTCTTTAAATTACGCTTTTATAGGTTACTGGCACACTCGATGCGTAAACCAGCATTCAGATAATTATGTTTTACTTCCCTTTAGCAAATCCCTGATTTCGGTTAGCAGCAACTCTTCCTTGGAGGGTTCAGGAGCACTCGCTGAGTCGGCTTGTTCTTTTTTCTTTAGGCTATTGATGAACTTTACCACCATAAAAATGATAAAAGCAATAATCGTAAAATCCACCATGGTTTGAATGAAATTGCCGTACTTGATGGTAACGGCAGGTACATTTCCGGCAGCTTCTTTGAGGATGAATTCCAGTTTGGTAAAGTCCACACCTCCGATTAACACACCAACTGGGGGCATGAAGACGTCGGCAACCAAAGATGAAATAATCTTGCCAAAAGCAGCGCCGACAATGATGCCCACGGCCATATCAATAGCGTTGCCTTTAATAGCGAATTCTTTAAATTCTTGTAGCATGCTCATAATAATACCTCTGCCTTCTATTTAAGATTCTGGCAATCGATGTGACTAACGTGCGTTGTACTAATAGTGACAACTCGATTTTCCAGGTTAGCGGTATTGTCAGGCCCAGGGCCTTTACCGATAGCTTTAATGGTGAGTTGTTGTGCTTTAGCACCGTGTACAATCAATAACTGTTTAACCGTTTCCGCTCGATTTTCCGATAGAATCTGATTGCTAGCCGAATTGCCAACCGTGTCGGTCGACGCAGTAACTGTTGCGGTAGCGTCTGGATGAGCTTGTAGATACTGGCCTAGATGGACAACATCCTCATCATTGATTTTAAACGGTATAGCGCTGCCCGTTTTGAAGTGGGCAGCAACGTGATGAATGGTATCGGCTGAGTGATGATTTTGACCGTGGACTTCTGACAGCCATTGGCAAAGCTCTTTTTCCGACTCTAGACGATGGTGTGAGGCCTTGGCTGCAGCATCCAGTGCTTTCTGCTTTTCATCAATGTTCCAGTAATAATCCTTTTCCCAATGTTTTAAAACTCGGCTGGCTATTTTCTGTTGTTCCTCAGCCAATTCTTCATGACGCAGTGATTGATCATAGTGACCGCTATAAGACGCGTCAATTTCTGTTTTGAGTCCGGCTATGTCTTTTTTTGGTGCAGTACAGGCACTTAGTGACACGGCCAAAACGGCAAGCGGTAAATAAATATATTTATTTTTCATAATATTATTCTCGTTATCAAGTGGACTTTGATGATTTACTTGCCGTGATCTAATGGACCGTAGCTGGTCCAATAGCCTGGGATATACAGACCAAAATAGCGGCTGTCCTCGCTAAAACGTTCCCAGACGTAAGGCGGAGATATAAACTCATCACTGGGTATCGGCGATGAAAGTAGCTCCACACTACCAACTACCGTCCGGCTAACAGCATGTGCTACGCCACGAAGGGTACCCCAGCTTAAGCCAACTAAGATATTTTGGTCATGACTGATGTTAACGATGTTTTTAGGGATTTCGATAAAACCAGTGGCAATATTGAAAATCCCCTGGTTGATTTTCGAGGTAAAGTTTGACAGATAACTTTGTTCTTCCGCATTAGCCGCTTGGCTTACCAGCAATGCGCCTGACAGCATACAGGCGGTAAATAATTTATTTTTATTCATAGTTTTATAACACCCCTTATATAGAAAAATCCCCCCGACTTTATTTTTGCAATAATGAAAGGGATGCAAAGTATTTGCACTCAAAAGGTAATCCAACAATAGCATAAAGTCAAACCGCTAGTGCCGAGCTCAGTGAACATCAATTACGCTATGCGGCTCAGGATGCGCAAATAGTGTTATCGCTATTTAATATACTCAACGATAAGCTACTTGATAGAGGCGCAGAGCTGGCTTACCAGCGAGTACGTAATGCTCAGGGATTTATCGTGTCTATGCAGTTGAATGGTATTGCTATCGACTATTGATTTGCTCTACGGTCAGGGTGCCCCAGGCTTACAGTGACAAGATCTCTGAGTTAGAACAGAGCCTCACCATTAAGCCCATTCCTGTAATCCATGATGAGATTATCACAGAAGTTTGTGATGATTGTGCTGAACAGGCAAAGCAGCCATGATCGAAGGCATGTTAACTGCCTCAGTGACGGATTTGGTAGAAGCACATATTGGGAGCAGTTGGTCTGACAAGTAGTAGATATCTCGTTGACCATTGCCACTCAAAAAATAAATCAGGGTGGCGATGATTTTTCGTTTATC
>CAIVGC010000180.1 GCA_903905335.1 uncultured Methylococcaceae bacterium | reverse complement strand
TTGTCGTTTAAGATGACTAACAAATTAGCATCTATAGAGCCAGCATGATTCATGGCTTCAAAAGCCATCCCCCCAGTAATACTGCCATCACCAATAATGGCGACCATCTGCTTATCTTCGCCTTTTAATTCAGAGGCGATGGCCATGCCTAAGGCAGCACTAATCGAGGTACTCGAATGGCCAACACCAAAGGCATCATATTCACTTTCAGCACGATTAGGAAAAGCCGAGACACCATCGCGCGTTCGGATAGTGGTCATTCTATCTTTACGACCCGTTAATATTTTGTGTGGGTACGCTTGATGGCCTACATCCCAGACTAATTGATCAGAAGGGGTGTCAAAGACATAATGTAGCGCTACAGTCAGTTCAACAGTACCAAGGCCTGCTGAGAAATGGCCTCCGGATATACTCACGGTATGCGTTAAATAATCACGCAACTCTTTGGCTAAGGGCTTTAACTGATCTTTACTTAAATTACGCACATCAGCGGGACTGTTGATGTTGTTAAGTAGTGGGTAATTAAGTAATGTTTTCATGGTTAGTCATTCAATTTAGATTGGGCATCAGGTGATGCTCATCCGGTGTAGAGCAGCAACATAGGTAATGTAATGGGTAGTCAGTTTGCGCCGTAATACTTAAGTTTTTTTATTCTTTAAAGCATGACTCGCTAAATTTTTGCCTAAATCCCATATTGAGCCTGGAATTTGATGGGTGTCGGCAATGGCTTTGTCAAATGAGTTAACAATATTGTCGCGATCTTTTTGCGTCAAATTTAAAGGTGGCAGTAGTTTAATCACATTCATTCCGTGTCCGGCCACTTGAGTCAATATGTGGTGCTCTTTAAATAGGGGAATAGTAACCATTTGACAGAATAAACCTTTATTGGCGGCTTCTAACATGGTCCAAGCCGCTTTCAGCTTTAAGCTTTTGGGCGAATTAAATTCAATCGCTATCATCATGCCTTTGCCACGTGCTTCTTTTAGGAACTCATATTGACCAGACATGGCGTTAAGGCTGTTAATAATGTCTGTGCCTACGCTTAAGCTATTTTCTACTAATTTTTCATTTTCTATGACATGTAATGTCGCTAAGCCAGCCGCCATAGCCATATTGTTTTTGCCAAAAGTAGAGCCATGTACTACCGCTCTATCCATGCGATTAAATACGGTGTCCATGATTTTTTCAGTCATGGCCACTCCGCCCACTGGAACAAAGCCGCCTGAAAGTGCTTTAGCCATACAAATCATATCGGGCTTTACACCCCAATGATCGATTGCCCAAAATTTACCTGTTCTGCCTATGCCTGTTTGTACTTCATCAGCTACAAATAGAGTGCCGTATTTTTTACATAGCCTTTCTACTTCAGGTAGGTAATTATCGTCCGGTAGATTGACGCCTTTACCTTGAATAGGTTCTACGATGAAGGCGGCTACATCTTTATTACTGAGTGCTGCTTCTAAGGCTTCTAAATCATTAAAAGGCACCGAAATACAATCGGGTAATAATGGGCCAAAACCTTCGCGGAATATTTTCTCGCCCATTAAAGATAAAGAGCCCATGGTCAAGCCATGGTAGCCATGTTCACAAAATACAATTTTGTCGCGTTTTGTAGTATACCGGGCAAATTTAATTGCAGATTCAACGGCTTCAGTGCCAGAATTACAAAAAAACATTTTGTTGGTGTTTTCTGGCGTTGTTTTTAATAACTCTTTTGCAAGTAAGCCGCTTAAAATCGATACATCTAATTGCACAAGATTAGGCAGTTCAAGTGTTAATGTTTCTTGTAGCGCTTTAATAACCGTAGGATGATTACGTCCAATCGCAAATACACCAAAACCACTATATAAATCTAAAAACTCAGTGCCTTCTTGATCGTATAAGTATTGCCCAACAGCACGTTTATAATGCCTGTCATAACCAATGGTCTGTAACATGCGTACCATTTGTTTATTAAGATATTGCTCATGCAAATCAAATTTATCAGTACTGTGTTGAGCAAATAGTTCAGCGATGCTAAAAGTCATATTCGTAAAGTTCGATTAAAGGCTAAGGTTAATTGTGAGTGCTAAGTCTACTTATTGCGTTTCTTGGAAGAGAGTTATTGCATCAAGATGTTGGGCAACGAGCTTTAAGGTTTTTGTGGCTGATCTAAAGTATAGGCCTAATCTGATTAACCCTGGTAGTTCGCGAGGGTGCAAGGCTAAGTAACCTAGTAACTTGCTAAGTACGACATCACCGTGTTGATTAAGTGAGTGAGTAATGGCTAAGGGTAAGCTCATCTCT
>CAIVGC010000179.1 GCA_903905335.1 uncultured Methylococcaceae bacterium | reverse complement strand
GCATTAAATATGGCAGCTATTCCTAAAGATCTCATGGAATCAGAGTTGTTTGGTCATGAGAAAGGTGCTTTTACAGGTGCGCAATTACGTAGAGCGGGACGTTTTGAACAAGCTAATGGTGGCACCTTATTTCTTGATGAAATAGGCGATATGCCAACGGAATTACAAACCCGCCTACTAAGAGTGTTAGCCGATGGTGAGTTTTATCCAGTAGGTGCGCATCAAGCAGTTAAAGTCGATGTGCGCATTATTGCGGCAACGCATCAACACTTAGAAGATTTAGTCGAGCAGGGTCGTTTTCGGGAGGATTTATTTCATCGTCTAAATGTCATTCGCATACATCTTCCTGCTTTACGTGAGCGTAAACAAGATATCCCTTTGTTATTACGTCATTTTTTACATCAAGCTGCTGCTGAACTTTGTGTAGAAATAAAAGTTTTACAGCCAGAAGCTGAAGTCTTTTTAAGCAACTTAGAATGGCCTGGCAATGTTAGGCAATTAGAAAATAGTTGTCGTTGGATCACAGTAATGGCCTCAGGAAGAGAAGTTTATGTACATGATTTACCGCCTGAGTTGCTCAATGCTTCGATAGAGCCAGTGACCGCAGGAACGAACTGGGAGTTATTATTTAGAAACAACATAGATCAGCAATTAATAAGAGCTCAGGATAGCAATTCGGTAAAAATAGAAATTGCCAAGCAGGCTATTAATACGGTTGAAACGATTTTAATTAAAGCCGCTTTAGAATTTACTCGGGGCAAGCGTCATGAAGCCGCTATTTTATTAGGTTATGGCCGAAATACGCTCACTCGTAAAATTAATGAACTAGAAATATCAGATTGATCCTCATTATTTCCTGACTTGTAGGCCGAATAAGCCGCGCGTATCCGGCATCAATAGTGGATGCGCGTTGCTAATCCACTCTACATAACTTTAGTCACATAGACGCGACTAAAGACGCTTCCACAATAATCGTTTACTTCCAAATTATTTAGATATCTCTTTAATTGGTGCTTGAAGTTTGTCGCGCTTTAAATTGGTCACTAAGATTTCACTCATCAGCGCGTTGCCTCCTAGTTGCACCATAAATAAGCATAGAGGAATCTAGCGCACCAACAATGTGCATTTCGATAACTTACCTTAATATGTTTCTTCAGCATGACAAGGTTAGGAATAGCTCGGTGGGTGAAATATCTATCCTGAGTTGAGCGAGTATTTATCAGTAATGAATGATGGTAGCTCATGAAGTCGAGTTTTTTAGTAGTGAATACACTGAACAGAAATCTTGATAAATAGCACTTGGCACAGTCTCTGCTTTAAACATTATGAATTGTTATTTTTAAAATGAGAGAGGAAGAAATGAAACTGATAACCGCTATAGTCAAACCGTTTAAGCTGGATGATGTTCGTGAAGCACTTTCAGACTTAGGTGTTTCAGGAGTAACTGTGACAGAAGTCAAAGGTTTTGGTCGCCAAAAGGGGCATACTGAACTCTACCGTGGAGCAGAGTATGTTGTTGATTTTTTACCTAAAGCTAAAATTGAAGTGGCAGTGGCTGATCAATTAGTCACTCAGGCCGTAGAAGCGATAACACGTGTCGCTAATACAGGAAAAATTGGTGATGGTAAGATTTTTGTAACCAATTTAGAACAAGTTGTTCGCATTCGTACCGGTGAAACCGGCGATGAAGCACTTTAATAGATAAGGGGGATTTATGAACTATATTTTAAAAATATTTACTCTGATTGCTATCTCGAGTTTTGCAGAGCTTACTTTTGCGGATGAAGCTGCTGCCGTTGTTGTTGCACCTGTTGCACAAAAAGGCGATACCGCTTGGATGATTATGGCCACGATATTGGTTATTCTCATGTCTATTCCCGGCTTGGCTTTATTTTATGGTGGTATGGTACGCGCCAAAAACATGCTCTCCATATTAATGCAAGTTTTTGTTATTTTTTCATTGATGGCCATCTTATGGGCACTTTATGGCTATAGTATTGCCTTTACCGAAGGTAATGCTTTTGTCGGCGGCTTTAGTAAGTTGTTTCTATTGGGTATAACGCCTGATTCATTGGCCGCTAGTTTCAGTAAAGGTGTATATATCCCCGAGTATATTTATGTAGCCTTCCAATTGACCTTTGCTTGTATTACTCCAGCTTTGATCATCGGTGCTTTTGCTGAGCGTGTTAAGTTTTCAGCTATCTTAGTGTTTATGGTGATTTGGTTTACCTTTGCCTATCTGCCTATGGCGCATATGGTTTGGTATTGGGCAGGTCCAGATGCTTATACAGATGCTAGCGCCGGTGAAACTGCATTGGCTACGGCAGGCTTTTTGTTTCAAAAAGGTGCCTTGGATTTTGCAGGCGGTACCGTTGTACATATTAATGCCGGTATTGCGGGATTAGTTGGTTGTTTAGTCATTGGCAAACGCGTAGGTTTCAAAAAAGAATCTTTAGCGCCACATAGCGTTACTATGACCATGATCGGTGCCTCATTGTTATGGGTAGGCTGGTTTGGTTTTAATGTTGGCTCTAATCTTGAAGCCAATGGCCTTTCTACCTTAGTTTTTATTAATACCTTGTTGGCCAGTGCTGCGGCAACTTTGGCTTGGACAGGTGCTGAATGGCTAGTGCGCGGTAAACCAAGTATGTTAGGTGGTGCATCAGGTTCCATAGCAGGTTTAGTTGCTATTACTCCAGCATGTGGTTGGGCAGGTCCTATGGGTTCTATAGCCTTAGGTGTGGTTGTTGGCATCGTTTGCTTCTGGGCGGTTACTAGTCTAAAAAGTACTTTGGGATATGATGATTCTCTGGATGCCTTCGGTGTTCACGGTATAGGCGGTATTGTCGGTGCATTGGGTACAGCAGTTGTAGCCAGCCCAGCGTTAGGTGGTACAGGCGTTTGGGATTATGTGACTAACGGTGTTGCTGAATACAGTATGTCGACCCAAATGATTAGTCAGCTATGGGCAGTCGGTGTTTGTATTATTTGGTCAGGCACTGTTTCTTTTATAGCCTTCAAGTTGGTTGATCTTCTGATCGGACTGAGAGTGAGTGAAGAAGTTGAACGTGAAGGTTTAGATATTTCTGAACATGGCGAAACAGCCTATCACCATTAGAGAATACGTTTTACAAAATAAAAAACGGGAGCTAAAGCTCCCGTTTTTTTTTGTCTTAATCATGGTTATCACAAATCATTTAAAACCTTTATGTTCTTGCCCATAAAAATCGTCGTTCCGATGCTGTAATTGCAAGTTCATTAATACTGGCATAGCGGCGTTGCATGAGACCAGTCTCTGCAAATTCCCAGTTTTCATTACCATAAGCTCTAAACCATTGGCCGGCGTCATCATGCCATTCATACTCAAAGCGCACGGCGATTTTATTATCCATAAAACACCAGAGTTCTTTTTTAAGTCGATAGTCTTGTTCTTTTTGCCACTTACCTTGTAGAAAAGCTTTAATGGCTTCTCGGCCAGAAAAGAACTCAGTGCGGTTACGCCATTCTGAATCTAGAGTATAAGCTAGTGCGACGCGTTCAGGGTCACGGCTATTCCAAGCGTCTTCGGCTGCTTGAACTTTTTGCAGAGCCGTCTCTAAGGTAAAAGGCGGTAAAGGGGGTTTAGTTTCCATGATAGGTTTGCCTTAATTAGAATGCAGGTTGGGTTAGCGATAGCGTAACCCAACATTTACAAAGTTGTCGAGTTACGTTGCACTAATCCAATTTACATTACATTGTTATTTATTAGCAATCATCAACTTGATCCGCTAAAGCACTAACTTGCATCACTAATTCGTTTAATTGCTCAGTCGTTTCAGTACGAATCGTAGCATGTGCCACTTTACGGCCTTTGCGAGGTGCTTTGTCATAAAGATGTAAATGGGCATGAGGAATAGCTAATAATTCTTCAGTGACCGGTAAGCCGCCGATAAAATTAACCATTGCGGCTTTACCAACAGCCGTTGTTGCCCCTAAGGGTAAATCTAAAATGGCGCGTAAATGATTTTCAAACTGACTGGTTTCAGCGCCTTCAATTGTCCAATGACCTGAATTATGCACGCGAGGTGCAAATTCATTAGCGATTAATTCACCATTTACTTCAAACAATTCTAAGGCTAAGACGCCTACATAATCTAAGGCCGCCATTAAGCGCGAAATATACGCTTCGGCTTGTGCTTGCATAGGGTCATTAGCGCAGCTATGAGACACCCGTAAAATACCATTACGATGCACATTTTCAGAAAGGGGATAGAACACCATTTCGCCTGAGACACTACGTGCAGCAATGATAGAGACTTCACGATTAAAAGGCACAAAGGCTTCAACGATAGACGGTACACCTAGTAAAAGAGTCCAAGCGCTGACTAAATCATCCGGTGTTTTGAGTAAAGACTGGCCTTTACCGTCATAACCCATGGTGCGACTTTTAATAATGGCCGGCCAACCGATGTTGGTCATAGCCAGTTCTAGGCTTTCTAGGCTGT
>CAIVGC010000178.1 GCA_903905335.1 uncultured Methylococcaceae bacterium | reverse complement strand
TCTTCTTGTTGGGTTTTGAGTTCATCTTCAGAATCTTTCACGCGTTGCATCTGCGCTTCTAGCTCGGTATTAATGTTTTCTAGTTCAGATTGTTGGGCTTTTAATTCCTGCTGAGATAAGGCCACTATTTTAACTTGAGCCTCAAGTTCTTCATTACTGGTTAACAAAGCCACTTGTTGGCTCTGCATACTGGACTGCGTTTTGGCAATCTCGAAGGCCATGGCAACGGCTTCTATGACTAGGCGTAAGTATTCCAGTTCAATGGGCTTTAAAGGCACAAGCGTACCTATTTCCAAAACTCCCTCTAGAGTCTGTTCGAAGAGCATAGGCGTCACGCAGATATTGCGAGGCACAGTATCACCTAGGCCAGAGCTGATACGAATGTAATCTTCAGGCACATTGTCTAGCAATATTTGTTTACGTTCTAAGGCGGATTGCCCCACCAAACCTTCGCCTAATTTAAACTGAGAAGACAGGTTTTTTCGATGCGTATAGGCAAAACTGCCTATCAACGATAATTCAAGGGCAGCCCCTACCTCATTAGCGATATAGACAGCGCCTACTTTAGCATCTAGATAATCAGCAATTTCGTTAATGACTTTACTGGCTAAGGTAGTAATATCCATTTGTCCAAGTACAACTTTATTGACTCTGACTACGCCTGTTTTTAACCAATTCAGTCGATTAGTTTCGTCTCTAGCATCTCTAAGCACATTTTGCATTTTGGCAATAGATTTTGCTATCTCGCTGATTTCATCCTTACCCTCTACGCCCACTTGGGTATCAAATTCATCTGCGGCAATGCGCTCAGTAGCGGCGATTACTTTACCTATCTTAGCGATAGTGACTTTAATATAGGCGAGTATCACTAGAGTCAGTAGTATTTTCGTTAGTAAAATTAGGATGATAACTAGGCGATTACTATCATAACCCGCTTGGCTACTTAAATATTCTTGCTTGGCAACATCGACCTGTATTTGTATTAAACGATCGATATCGTCTTCAACGATGACAAATAAAGGTCGAATAGCAGTCTTAATGATTTTTTCGACCGCTTCGGCATTACCTGCTTGTAGATAGTCTATGCCCGGTGTTAGACCTTCTTGTAATAGTTGCAGTTTATCCTTTTCAAATTTCTCGGACAGTCTAAATTCTTCTTGGGTGTATTTGGTGGCTCGGTATTCTTGCCAGAGCTTGTCTATGTCTAAAAGATTTTGTTTAATCGAACTAATGTTTTTTGGGGTTTCCTCCTTGAAGGCTAAGGAGTTGGCAACGGCTAGGCGATTAGATAGTATTTTTACCTTAATACCGCTTAATTGAGAAATACAAAGGGTACGATCCATATAAACGGTTTTTAAGCCATCGTTAGAATTGGCCATTCCAGTTAGGCCCAGCACTCCCATGATGGTAGCCAGTATAGCCATCAGAGTGACCACCCAAAACAGGTATTTCATGGTGAGTTTATTTAGCATAGTAAGGCGCCTTTAAAGTGCTTGATGTGTTCATTTTTAATATAGCCATGTTTAAGTTAGGTCGTCATAACAGCAGGGCGGCAGCATGATGGGTTTCACATTCGCCCTACTCATTTAGTCTCAGTTTGTAAGGATTGCCATATCTGGTCAAATTCCTGATGTATGCTTTCAAAGAGTATTATTAGTTCTGGATCAAAATGCACACCCCGTCCTTCCAGAATGATATCCACGGCTTTTTGATGGCTAAACGGCGCTTTATAAGGTCGCTGGGCGCGTAAAGCATCGTAAACATCAACAATAGCGACAATGCGCGCACTTAAGGGGATATTTTCTCCTGAAAGTCCTTCGGGATAGCCTGTGCCATTCCATTTTTCATGATGCGATTTGGCAATATCAGAGCCCATGCACACCATGTCATTATTAGGATAACTTTTTACTATGGCTTCAAGGGTCTTAAAGCCGATAGTAGGATGAGTTTTCATGATTTCGAATTCTTCGGAGGTTAGTTTTCCTGGTTTTTTTAATATAGCATCGGCTATGCCGACTTTGCCTATATCATGCAAGGCCGAGGCATGATAAACCATGTCCACATAATGGTTGTCAATCTCGGCGTTACGGGTGTTATGGTTTTGTGTGGCCTGTGCTAGTCGTCGACTAAAAGCACCTACTCGGTCGATATGCATGCCGGTGTCGTCATCACGAGATTCGGCTAATTTGGCTAAGGCAATAATGGTTGATAGTTGCGCATCAGAAATTTCTTGTTCTTGATTAAAAATAGTTCTGTTCAGCGATTGATTGCGCTGTTCAAGATCTTGTCGTAACTTATATAGCTCAATATGGGTGGCTACTCTCGCCAATAACTCTTCAAATATGAAAGGCTTGGTGGCGTAATCAACACCGCCATGTTCAAAAGCCAGTATCTTAGCATCGGTATCTTGCATGGCGCTTAAAAAGATAATGGGCACTGATTTCATGTCTGGTTGGTCTTTAAGTAGCTCACAGGTTTGGTAGCCATTTAAGCCTGGCATATTAATGTCCATGATCACTAAATCAGGTGTTTCATTGCAGGCCATGGTAAGGGCCATTTCTCCGCTGGGAGCGGCTCTGACTAAATAACCTTCAGAGAGTAAGGCGTTGGCTAATAAGTGAAGGTTTTCTGAGGTATCATCAACAATTAAAATATTATGCTGGGCATGAATGTTATTCATCAGAGACTCCAGAGGCATCTAAAAGTGTTAATAAAGAGCTGTAGTCAAATTTATTAGCCATCAGTCCTAGACGTTTGCCCAGTTCGGCATCTTCAGCTTCTATCCGCTTAATGTAGTCATTAATTTTGTTAATATAACCATTACATAATGCTTGCTGTAACCCCGAGCGTAACGATGAGGGTAGTGAATTTAGTTGTTGTGGTGTTAAACGTCGATTGTTGTTAGGTTCAGCGCTTATTTCTAGTTCATATTCATAGTTCAGTTTAAGTAGCTCACCGATTTCGGCTAAGATATGTTGTTCACGCACGGGTTTACACAAAAACTGGTTAACGCCAGCCGCGAAGGCCAAGTCTCGGTTAGCTTGAGAAGGTGAGGCGGTCAGCATAATAATGGGTAGTTGCTTAGTGAGCTCTGAGTTACGAATTTTGCTCGTTAAGGTTAAGCCATTAAAACCTTCCATTTTTAGATCCATCACCACTAACGATGGCTTAATTTCGGCTATAGCGGCTAATACTTCAGTGCTATTGGCAATTAAATGAGTTGAAAAGCCTATAGAAGTCAGTATCTGTCCTAGCAAATCTAAATTATCTTGGTCATCGTCGATAACTAAAATAACGGGAGCTAGCGTATTAGGCGCTAGATGTTTAATGATGTTTTGAGAGCCACGTCTATTTTCAAAGATGCTACATTCGGCTGTAAATTCGAATCTAAACAGACTGCCTTTATCAATTTCACTACTGACTTTAATAATTCCGTCCATCATTTTTGCAAATTCATAACTGACTGCCAAACCCAGTCCTGCTCCAATCTGCTGAGCCCCGGCTTTAGCTTGTTCAAAGGCGTTAAAAATGTGGTCTAATTTATCTTCTTCAATACCACAACCGGTATCTTCTACTTCAACAAAAATAGTCGCTTGGCTGTCAGTGCTAGCAACTAAGCCTGCGCGTACCACTATAGAGCCGTGCTCGGTAAATTTTAAGGCGTTGCCCAGAAGATTGATCAAAATTTGACGAATTTTGTTGGCATCGATAATTAACCAATCAGGTAGTTCATTAGGATACTGAACGGTTAATAGCAGTCCTTTCTGTTCAGCACATAATTGAAACATCCTTTTAAGATCACTCAATAAGTCGTAAAAACTGACTCTTGAAGGTGCTAAGGTCATCCGTCCTGCTTCAATTTTGGCCATATCTAAGACTGAATCAATGAGCATCAACAAATGCTCTCCACTTCTATCAATGATATCCAGATAGTTGAGTTGCTGAGCCGTTAAATGGCCCCCTCTTTTTAGTAATTGCACATAGCCTAAAACCGCATTCATAGGTGTACGAATTTCATGACTCATGCTAGCTAAAAATTTACTCTTGGCTTGGTTCTCAGCCTCGGCTTTTATTAATTTAAGGCGTGCTGTATTGATTTTCTTTTGATCGGAGATGTCGCGTGATATTTGCATGCATTCCATAATAGGCTGCTGCATAATCGGAGCCAGTCGGTGGTTATACCAGATAGCATGGTCATTGTTTGGCAAATGCATCAGGCATTCAAATTCAGTGATAGTACCTTCAGAAAATACATTTTCTAAGGCTTTTTGTTGTAGTAGGCGATCTTCGGGACTAAAAAAATCATAAATAGATAGTCCTATATACTGTTCACAACTAGAGCCATGATTGATAAAAATAATAGTGCCGTTCTGGTCTATATTTAAAATACAATCGGGGGTGTTCTCGACTAATAAACGCAGTCTATTGCCTTCTTCTTGCAGAGCGAGCGTGCGCTCTATCACGATCTGTTCTAGGCCAATGCGGTAACGAGCTAATTCTAGGAATACTTTGACTTTACTGAGAAAAACAACCGGATTAAGGGGTTTGACGATATAGTCTACCGCGCCTTTTTCATAACCTTGGAAAGCGTGTTGCTCATCGGCATAAGCCGCCGTTAAAAAAATGATGGGTATGCGCGAGGTGCTAGGGTCGCCTAATAAAATATCGGCTAATTCGTAACCATTCATGTCCGGCATTTGCACATCTAAAACAGCGAGGGCAAAGTCATAATTTAGGGTATGAGCTAAGGCTTCTTCACCACTGTTGGCTTTAATGATCACCGCACCCACATCAGCTAGCACTATTTCAAGAGCAAGCAGGTTATTGGGTAAATCATCAACAATGAGTATGTAAACTTCAGACATCTTAAATCCTTTATTAAAGCGTTATGCATTACTTGGGCTCTATGTGAATTAGAGCGGGTAACTTAATCAAAGAGCTTATATGTATGTCGATATTAACAAACTAGTCGGGCCGTCATTCCGGCATGGACTGCCGGAAACCAGTTGCCATGAAAGGCAACAACTAGCATCAATAAGCTGACAATATAAATTAATGATAAGCACTGTCTGCATCTAATCGGTACATCCATGTACTCTGGATCCTTTGCAGTCCATGCTGGGATGACGGATATAGCGTGTTTTGAATATTTACCCACTACAACTAAACTCTTTTCTTATAAATTTTTGCCTGTTCATCAACAATAGTAAATCGGTCTGCCACTGAAGAAAACATTAAGCTTTCTTTGTCGCCCAAACACAAAAAACCGCCATATTCTAAACTTTCCCAGAATAATTCCAGAACTTGGTTTTGTAAGCTTTGATTAAAATAAATCAACACATTTCTACAGATAATCATCTGCATTTCGCCAAAGCTTTTGTCCAGCACTAAATTATGCTGACTAAAGGTGATATGTTTTTTAAGCGAGGTGTCCAGTTGGGCCGCGTCATAAAGAGCGTGGTAATAGTTTGATAAAGAAGTAAGTCCTCCCGCTTTTAGATAATTAATGCTGCCTTGTTTGATAGTATCCAGAGGATAAACGCCGGTTTTTGCTGTTTGTAACGCCGGTAAGCTAATGTCAGTCGCATAAATCAGTGCTTTGTTAAGCAGTTTGGCGTCATTTAATAAGATAGCCATAGAATAAGGCTCTTCACCGGTCGCACAACCCGCATGCCAGATTTTAAAATGCGGCCAGGTTTTTAATAAAGGCAGTACTTTTTCTTTTAGCGCCTCATAAAAGAACGGATCACGGAACAAAGCCGTAACCGATACTGAAAAATAAGCGGCTAATTTATGAAAAAACAAACTGTCTCTTAATAAGCGGCTCGTTATTTCAGAATAAGTCTGATAAGGGTAGTCGACTTGAAATTGTGCTAAACGCCTTTCCAAGCTGCTACGAGAATAGTTGCGAAAGTCATGGCCATAGCGCCTATAAATAGCCTCTAATAATAAATCAAGTTCAATTTCTAGGATTTCTGGGGTGTCGCCTGTTTTTTGGGGTATATTCGGGCTATTCATTAGAAAATTAGTTTTTATTATTTCGGGAAGTAAGCTTACTAAGTAGTAATACTTATTTAAGTGTGGATATTATCATATTAGAAGCGTGCGGATAGTTTTTATGTTGACTACATACCCTCAGTTAAATAAGGGAATTGGCTGATGGTATAGGTATTAATCATGGCATAAGTCATTGCATGAAATAAGATTGAATACTCTATGATCCGTAGTGGGTAAATATAAGAAACCGTAAATGCACACTTATAAGCACCTGAAAAACAGCCCGTTCTGGATGTACCTGTCGTAGTTAGAGTGCTTATCATGAAACTTATAGTGATATGCCTCCGCCCTCCATGGCAACTGGATTCCGGCAGTCCATGCCGGAATGACGCTAGCTTTACTTGTGTAGTTACTTATGCGTCATTCCTGGGGTATGACAGGTAATTGAATAGCGGTATATAGGTATTCATACGAATAGTTTTTTTGTTATCAACCTGCTTAACTGATGCTGCGTTTGGGGGACCGCGAAAAGATTATGTAGGCTTCACATAACGGTTCTGCAAACGCCCAGCTCAATATGTATTGTATAAACGACTGCTTTATATGATTGAGCTTTGGCTAACTAATGGATGAAAAACTTATAGGTCGACAAAAAATCGATTTGCTCAATTACATACCAAGGAAAACTTATTATGAAAAGTTACCTGCTTGCCCCCGCTATTTTATTAACCTTAACCTCAATTAATACATATGCTGACAGTTATAACTGCCAGAAAATAACTGGGCAGCTTGCCCCGCTAACTCCTGATGCAAGCTGTCGTATCCTTCTAGCAAAAGCCAATCATTTCCCCGAAACTACTTTTGTTGCTGAAAGTGCTCCCAGTGCACTAGGCGTGTGTTTTTCGGGTCAATTGACAGCAAGCTTAGGTGCTAATAATATCCCTATTAGCGGTAAATCCTATTCTGGAATTACCCAAAACACCATTGGCCAACTTACCGCTGCATCGGCAATCGAGCTTTATAGCGGTACTGTTGTTAATGTCAGTAATGCCTTAGGTAAGATTTATACAAAAGATATCGTTATAAGCCCACAAACAAACACCAGCGAGATTTTAACCATGATAGGCGGTAGCAATACTTTTAATGGTGGTCATGGCGTACTTGAGATTGCCGGTAATGCGTTGTCTTAGACCGTCAACTTTACTGGCATGATATGCACGCAAAAAGATTAGTCACGTTGGGTTAGCCTATCGCTAAGCCAACTTAATGTCCGTGCTATGCTTTAACTTAGTGAAGCTACCAACTTAAAGCGGGACAGCTTCAGCGCAGACGAAAGGCTCAGGGCGAAAGACTAAGCCTAGGAGGCTAGCAACTTAAGGCGTGACAGGTACTAGACTTAACCCTTCGCCTTTCGCCTTTCGTCCTTTGTCTGTGATTAGAAGAACCCTGTTTAAAAGTGAATGATTAAGCTAGTGTCCCGTCTTAAATTGGTAGCCACTTAGTGATAAGTAGGATC
>CAIVGC010000177.1 GCA_903905335.1 uncultured Methylococcaceae bacterium | reverse complement strand
TGGATAGACTGGACTCTTACCCAAAAAAATGCTGATAACTTGCGCTTTGTTCAGTTGATGATTGCCTTACGTAAGCGACATCCAACTATCATGCGACGTCGTTTTTTAACGGGTCGAAGTAGTGATGGCAAAAGTCGAGCTGATATAGTTTGGCATGGTAAAGAACTGCATAAGCCTTTATGGTCAGATCCTGATGCTAGACTTTTGGCGTTTACCTTAGCCAGTACTGAACATGAAGAGCCTGATTTGCATATTGTCATGAATATGTCAGATGAAGACGCTATTATTGATTTACCGCAGATTAAAGCAAGAGCATGGTGCCTGGCTTTAGATACAACGCTATCATCACCTAGTGACATTATCCCTAGAATGGAGCAAAAGGTGCTTAAGAGTAACGCTTATCTGGTAGGCGCTAAAGCGGTGGTCGTTTTTGAAAATAATCATGTTTAAAGTGCTTAGGTGTGATTAAACGTGTGGGCATTAGCTTATTCATTCTATAAAACTAAGTAGTCCGCATTGCTCAAGAGATACTCTTTAGTGTTGTTGGAAATGCTAAGGTTATTAGCATTAAATGTATTCCCTAAAAATATAATGGGTATGGTCAGGCAGTGCTTTTATGCTTTGATCCCCAAGGTAGCGTATGGATATTGAACAACTAAACACTGACTTCGGAATTGAAGGTCAACTCAAGTTCGTTAGAGGTCATGGTGGTTTGCCCTTTATTGAAATTAAAAATAAGAGTGCAACGGCATTAATTTCTATTTATGCCGCTCAAGTGCTGTCATATCAACCGATGGCAGCGACAGACGATTTATTGTTTCTCAGTGAACAATCATGTTATGAACCAGGTAAAGCTATCAGAGGCGGTATTCCTATTTGTTGGCCTTGGTTTGGGCCAGATACGCAAGATGTAGAGGGGCTGAGTCATGGCTTTGTACGCAATGACTTTTGGACGGTCGTTGATGTTTCTGCGCCCAGCTCTTTTGAAACTAAAATTACGCTAAAATTCACGTCCAGTAACCTTAGTTGGCCTTATGACTATGCTTTGGAGCTAGAAATTTGTATCGGCAGCGAGCTTGGTTTGGAATTATTGACGCGTAATTTGGGTGATCAAGCGTTTACCATTACGCAGGCTTTTCATAGCTATTTTAAGGTTGGCAACATAGACCAAGTACAGGTTTTAGGTCTGGAAGGCTCAGAATATTTAGATAAGTGTGATGAAGACTTACAAAAGTATCAATCTGAGTTGTTACTTATTGATGCCGAGGTCGACCGAATTTATAGTGGCCTTGAAAATACCTTGATTATTGAGGATGCTGCTTTACAACGCCGAATTGAGATTCGTTCTAGTAGCCATAAAAGTACAGTGGTTTGGAATCCTTGGTTAATAAGATCAGAGGAATTTGAAGATTTAGCGGCAGATAGTTATCAATCTTTTCTATGTTTAGAGACGGGCAATATCGGCTCTAATGACATAGAACTTCTACCTTATAGCGAATATCGCTTTTGTAGTCAGTTTAAAGTCTTAGCTAGTTAATACTAAGCTAAGTATCCTGTTTTAAAAAAAGGACTATTGTTTTTTCTTAAAAAGACTTATGTTTTGGCAACTATATAGAGTAGAAAAAAATTAGTTAATAATAAGAGTGCTGACAAGCCTTTCCAAAATAACAATGGATTACGCTCTATTAAGGGTATGGCTTCTTTAGCGGTTAAAAACTTAGGATTAGGTGTCGATAGATCGTACAAAAACTCTGATAAATTATCGTAACGAAGTGAGGGATTAATAGACGTGGCTTTTTTCAAGGCACCATCAATCCAAAGTGGAACCATAGTGTTTTTATGAAAACTGGGTACATAGTTAAGTTTTGCGAGTTTATTGGCGTTGGGTTTTTCAAGCATATCCACACCAAAAGGCAGTCCTCCGTTAATCATTTCATAGCTTATAACCGCCAGTGAAAACTGATCGGATTTGACAGTGCCCTGTTGTCCCAAGAAATATTCTGGAGCACTATAATTAAACGTTCCTAAAATATTATCGTCACTGTCATTATCGAGTGGTGTTATTTCCGCTATTCCTGCAATTTTAACGGAACCAAAATCAATTATTTTGATGACGCCTTGTTGAGTGAGCATAATATTTTCAGGCTTTAAATCCTGATGTAACATTTCCATGCGATGAAAAGCACGAAGGCCTTTGGCGATTTGCTCAACTATTTTTCTGACGTCACTAATATAAGGCTTTGGGTTGCTGGCTAACCATTGTCTGAGCGTTTGGCCTTCGATGAATTCAGTTACGTAATAAATACAGCTTTTTTGCCGGTCAGTGGCCAATACTTTAAGAACATTTTCATGATGTATGCGTTTTCCTGCCCATTCTTCATGGAGAAAATGCTCTATATAGTGAGTATCATCGTCATAAAGTATTGAGGGTGTTTTTAAGATGACGCGTAAATTATTTTTTGTATCAAACGCCTGATATATTTGGGTACGATTACTGGCATGTAACTCCGCCTCAATAAGATAATTATCGATAATCATGCCCGGTGTTAGCGGTGGTGGAAATGGCAGGTTGGCGTGGCGACGAATAATTTCATCCTCTTTGGCTTCTGGCAAACTATCAACTCTGATTAATTGGCAGGTCAGATTATCATCACTTTTATTAATGATGCACTGATGTAAGAGTTTAGCGGCCATGCTGTTTAAATCTTCGCTATCTTGAAGGTGTTGGCTAATTGTTTTTTCATCGATAAAGTCGTGCACTCCATCTGTGGTCATTAAAAACAAATCACCGGTCTCTAAAGGCAGCGACTTATAATCAACTTCTAACCTAGGTTCAATACCCATGGCTCGGTTCAGGTAGTTTTTTTCCTTAGAAACCCATATCCGGTGATCACGCGTTATCTGCTCAAACCGGCCTTTGCGCAGGCGGTAAATTCTAGAGTCACCAATATGAAAAATATGAGCTGTCGTGGATTTTAAAATCAGGATGCTCAGAGTACTCACCATCCCCTTGCTGGAGTCATAGCGATTATGGCCTTGGCTATATAACCATGAGTTGGTGGCTGACAGTATTTTTTGTCCAGCCTGTTTGACGGACCAGGAATCTGGAGTGCTATAGTAATCCGTTAGAAAACTGACGACACAGCAATGACTAGCCTCTTTGCCTGCATCACTGCCACTCATGCCATCAGCAATCGCGGCAGTAATGCCTTTATAGATCAGTTGCGAATCTTGAGGTATTAATGAGCCAAAAAAATCTTCATTGTCTTCTTTAATACCTTTGTCACTGGCATAAGCAATACTTACTTTGAGTTCTGGTGTCGTCATATTTGAATCGAGTCGTTGCTAATAGCGATAAAGGATCGTGGATTAATTTAACTCAACTCAATCATTTCTACTGTTCCATCATCCTGGATTTCAGCCATATGACCTTTGGGTTCATCAATAAATTGAACGGTGATTAATATGATTAAAGCCACGGCGGCAATAACCATAAAAAATATTTCTGATGAAACAAATGAGAGCAGCGTTAAGAATAAGACTCCTCCCACATTACCATACGCACCCACCATGCCAGCAATCTGACCGGTCATGCGACGTTTAATTAAAGGTACGATGGCATAAACGGCACCACAACCACCCGATACAAAAAAAGAGCATGACATCGTAATCAATACTGCAGAAATAAGCGAGAATTCAGGAGTAATAAATGACATGGCAAAATAACCCGCAGATAATCCTAATATACATATGCTCAATGTTAGTTTACGGCCGAATTTATCGCTAATCCAACCCCCAGTAGGGCGAGCTATTAAATTGATAAAAGCAAAACTTCCCCCCAATAAGCCCGCTTGAACCATAGTAATACCCTGAGAGATATGAAAGGTATCAAAGAAAAATAAGGGTAGCATGGAAACCACCGCTAATTCAGAGCCAAAAGTAATAAAATAGGCGGCATCTAAAATAGCGACTTGTTTGAATTTATAGCGATGAATTTCTGCTAAGGGTCGTTTTAAAGACTCTTTGTTAACGTGAATTATTTTATAAACGTTGTAGCTAAATAAGACCCAGATAGCTATGTAAATACCGACAGCAAAGGGCATAGAAACTAAGTTGACACCTACGGCTGAAGATAATTTCCACGTTAACAATGTTAAGGCCAAATATAAAGGTATCGTCATGACAATATAAAAATACATGTCGCCTTTAGTAGTGACTTCCATCGCGCCACTTTTTTTCGGTTTAAAATAAGTTGAACCTTTTGGGGTGTCTGAGACATTAAAAAAATAAATGACTGAATAGACTAAGGCTATGATTCCGGTGGAAGCTATGGCATAACGCCAGCCTTCATCACCTCCATACATTAAGCTTAAAATCGGTAATGCGCCTGCTGCTGCCGCAGAGCCAAAATTACCCCATCCGCCATAAATACCTTCTGCCAGGCCCACTTGTTTTGCAGGAAACCATTCACCTACCATCCGAATGCCAATAACAAAGCCTGCACCAACAAAGCCTAATAAAAAACGCGCTAATGCTAATTGCTCAAAATTATTTGCAAAAGCAAACATAAAACAAGGAATGCTACTAGAAGCCAACAGCGTTGAATAGGTTCGTTTAGGACCAAATTTATCAACTAAAACACCGATGATTATGCGTGCTGGAATGGTGAGGGCTACATTTAATATTAAAATTATTTTTATTTCAGCGCTAGTCAAACCCAAGGTTTTAGCGATAACCAGCATTAAGGGCGCGTGATTGAACCAGACCATAAAACTGATAAAAAACGCCAACCAACTCATATGCAATATTTTTGTTTTTCCCGAAAAGGACAGTAAGTTTAATTTTTCGTATGACATAGTTAATCTCTAGTTTTTACAATAATAGTTTTTATAAAAATAATTAATGCACGTTATGTGCCATAGCTAAAAATCCTCTATTAAAAACTATTCCTTAAAGCCAACCATAAGAGTGCATTAACGTAGTAATCATGCACCAATAAAAACTTAATTCTTTTTAAACACTTAAATAGATGCGAATACGCACCGCAATGAAGCAAAACTAATTATTAGTTGTCTTGTTTTGGTGCGTATGGCTGCCTAAAAAGACTATTCACTTTGTTAATAAGGCTATTAAAATAACGAACTATAAATTGTGGCATGTTGTTTGCTTTTAAATATTGTAGAGAGTATTAACGTAGTCATAAAGGTTGAACATGAGTATAAAAAAAACACTGGTCGTTATTGGTAATGGCATGGTGGGCCAGCATTTTTTAGTCAATTTAGTGAATAATCCTATTAAAGAGGATTACAACATCATTACTTTTTGCGAAGAGCCTAGGGCGGCTTATGATCGTGTTCATCTCTCCGCCTTTTTTTCCGGAAAAACGGCAGAGGATTTATCTCTCGTTGAGCCTGGTTTTTTTGAGCAGCATGGCATTACCATTTATATGGGTGATAAAGCGGCCAAAATATGTAGAGACTCTAAAACAGTAACTTCTGAAAAAGGTCACAGTATTCGTTATGATAAATTAGTGTTGGCGACAGGGTCTTTTCCATTTGTACCGCCAGTTCCTGGACATGATCGAGCGCAGTGTTTGGTTTATCGTACTATTGAAGATTTAGAGGCTATGCAAGCCGCCGCTAAGACAGGCAAAGTAGGCGTTGTGGTTGGCGGCGGCTTATTAGGCTTGGAAGCCGCTAACGCCTTGAAAGACTTGGGCTTACAAACACATGTAGTGGAGTTTGCACCGCGATTAATGGCCGTGCAATTGGATGATGCCGGCGGCGCTATGTTGCGTACTAAGATAGAGGCCTTAGGTGTGGTCGTACATACCGGTAAAAATACCAGTCTGATTACTGATGGCGAACAGTGCGTGAATAAAATGTGCTTTGCCGATGGTGAAGAGCTAGAAACGGATATCGTTTTGTTCTCGGCAGGTATCCGACCTCGTGATGATATCGCCCGCGACTGCGCTCTGGAGGTTGGTCCGCGTGGTGGTATTGTCATTAACAATCAATGTCAAACCTCAGATCCAAATATTTATGCGATCGGTGAATGTGCGCTGTGGAATGGCATGATCTATGGTTTAGTCGCTCCTGGTTATGCGATGGCGCGTACTGTGGTGGCAGATTTGGCCGGCAATGAAGCCAGCTTCACTGGTGCTGATATGAGTACTAAATTAAAACTGATGGGAGTAGATGTCGCGAGTATTGGTGATGCCCATGCCAAAACACCGGGCGCGTTGGTCTATACTTATCAAAATGGTGATACTGCTGTTTATAAACGTTTAGTGGTTAGTCAAGATAAGAAACAATTATTGGGTGCAGTACTGGTAGGCGATGCTTCGGGTTATGGCACTTTATTGCAATATTGCTTAAACGGCATTCAGCTTCCTGAAAATCCAGATGCGCTGATTTTACCGTCTCGATCTGATGAGTCTGTGGGTTTAGGGCCCGATGCTTTGCCAGTATCTGCGCAAATCTGCTCATGTTATGACGTGACTAAAGGTGAGATTTGTAAGGCCATCGATGCAGGTTGCACTAGTTTAGATGGCTTAAAGTCAGAAACTAAAGCGGCGACAGGTTGTGGCGGTTGCGCCGCTTTACTTAAATCAGTATTGAACTCGGAACTGGCTAAACAAGGCTATGAAGTAAATACCGATCTCTGTGAACATTTTGCTTACACAAGGCAAGATTTATATACCTTGATTAGGGTAGAGCAGATTAAAACCTTTGCTGACTTACTGGCGCGTTATGGTAAAGGTAAGGGCTGTGAAATTTGTAAGCCCACAGTAGGTTCTATTTTGGCATCTTGTTGGAATGACTATATTCTAAAAACAGAACATACGCCGTTACAAGATACCAATGATACTTATCTAGCTAATATGCAAAAAGATGGTACCTATTCAATCGTGCCTCGTATTGCTGGTGGTGAAATCAGTCCTGATATGTTGATAGCCTTAGGTCAGGTGGGTAAAAAATATAAGCTTTATACTAAAATCACCGGCGGACAACGTGTTGATTTATTTGGTGCTCGTGTTGATCAGCTACCACCTATTTGGAAAGAGCTGATTGACGCTGGTTTTGAATCGGGTCATGCCTATGGTAAGTCTCTACGTACAGTGAAGTCTTGTGTTGGTAGCACTTGGTGTCGTTATGGTGTTGATGACAGTGTCGGTTTAGCTATCGAGTTAGAAAATCGTTATAAAGGTTTACGTTCACCGCATAAGATTAAGTTTGCTGTTTCTGGTTGTACGCGAGAATGCGCCGAGGCACAGGGTAAAGATGTAGGGATTATCGCTACAGAAAATGGTTGGAATCTTTATGTCTGTGGTAATGGTGGCATGAAACCACGACATGCTGATTTATTCGCTACGGGTTTGGACAAAGCTACATTGATCCAATACATTGACAGATTTTTATCTTTTTATGTGCGCAGTGCTGATCGTTTACAACGTACCTCGGTATGGATGGAAAACATGGAAGGCGGTTTGGATTATTTAAAATCGGTGGTCATAGAAGATAAGCTAGGTTTGTGTGAACAGCTAGAGCAGCAAATGCAAACGGTCATTGATACTTATCAATGTGAATGGAAAACCACCATTGAAGATGAATCAAAGCTCAAACGTTTTCGTCATTTTGTTAATAGTGAACAAACTGATGATAACGTGGTTTTTGTTGAAGAACGAGGCCAAATTCGCCCTGCTGACGAACAAGAGCGAAAACATTTTAAACTCGTGGAGGTGGCGTAATGTCTACTTGGCAATCGGTTTGTCAGTTGGGTGATTTACAGCCGGATTCGGGCGTTTGCGTCTTGGTTTCTGGTTTACAGATTGCGTTATTTTATATGCCACAAGAGTCTACGGTTTATGCCATAAGTAATTATGATCCTATTGGCCAGGCCAACGTGTTATCGCGCGGTATTATCGGTGATATTAAGGGTCAGCCCGTCGTCGCATCACCGTTGTATAAACAACACTTCAATCTAATTACCGGTGTTTGTCTGGAAGATGAAACCATAACACTGCCCGTTCATCCTGTACGTATAGAACATGGCTGTGTTCAAATTAGCGTGAAGGAATGACTATGAAATATAACTATTATATTGCTGATGTTTTTACCGACCAGATATTCAATGGCGCTCAGGTTGCGGTGTTTCCTAATGCAGATGGTTTAAACATTTTACAAATGACGAAGGTAGCTAGCGAGCTTAATTTAACAGAAACCGTGTTTGTCTTTCATCAAGATCAAGATTCTTAAAAAAGACGTATGCGCATCTTTACTCCCAAGGGGGAAATTGATTTTGCCGGACATCCTATTATTGCTACAGCTTTTGTATTAGCGAGTTGTGGCGATATTGTATTAACAGAAACATATACCCCCATCATTTTTGAGCAAAATATTGACGATATTCATGCCAGTATCACTAGCGAAAATGGTAAGCCGGTCTTCATACAATTTACTAGCAAGGTAGCGCCGATAGTTGATCGCTACGCACCTACTGATGGCGAATTAGCTAGTTTTCTGTCCATACCTGAAGGACAGCTAGATCATAAAAAATACAGCACTCGCTTAGTTTCTTGCGGTTTCCCTTATTTGATAGTGCCGGTATATAACTATGATGCGGTAAGAAAGGCTAGATTTAATTTTCAAGCTTGGAGTCAATCCATTGCACCGCAAACTGCTGCTCAAGAAATACTATTATTTTCGATGAAAACTCCTTTTCATGATATCGATTTTAATGCACGTTTACTTGGGCCTAAGATTGGTTTGTACGATGATCCGCCCGTAGGAACAGCCATGCCTGCTTTTGCAGCTTATCTATGTTCTTTTGAGCATATGCAGAAAGGCACTTATGTATTTAGCGTCGATAGAGGCGAACCCCAACAACGCCGTAGTGTTATTAATCTGGAAATGGATCATAAGGGCGAAGATACCTTGACCATTAGAGTCGGCGGTGCTGCGGTTATGGTCGCCGAAGGTCGTATGACGATTCCTACTCTTGATGCTTAAGTGTTAATTAGAGTGTCTAGGATTAGGTGCGCATTGTGAAACAACGATTAGTGGTGATTGGTAATGGTATGGCCGGTATGCGTACAGTCGAAGAGTTATTAAGCGCTGAGCCGACCAAGTACGACATTACCGTATTTGGTGATGAGCCTTATGGTAACTATAACCGTATCATGCTGTCTTCGGTGCTATGCGGTGAGAAAAGCTTAGAAGATATTGTCATTAATAGTCGTCAATGGTATATCGAGCAAGGCATCACCTTACATGCTGGTACTGATAAAGTTGTGGTGCGTATAGATCGAAAGCATAAAAAAGTTTATGCACAGGATGGCACGGTTGCTGGTTATGATCGCTTATTAATCGCTACTGGATCTAAAGCCGTTATTGCACAGATTCCGGGTAATAATTTGGAAGGTGTTATCAGCTTTCGAGATATTTTCGATGTTAATAAAATGCTCAGTTACAGTCGTAGACATAAACATGCCGTAGTATTGGGCGGAGGCCTATTAGGCTTAGAAGCGGCTAATGGCTTAGTTTTAAGAGGCATGGATGTTACGGTGATACATAATAACGACGTTTTACTCAATCGGCAGATGGATAAGCCGGCTGGTACTCTGCTACAAACTCAGCTGGAACAGCGCGGTTTAAAGTTTAAGATGGCTGCCAAACTTAAATGCTTGGAGGGCGATGCCCAGGGACACATTACTAGCGCTTATTTTGAAGACGGTAGCCAATTAGCTTGTGATTTATTTATTATGGCCATCGGCGTGCGTCCGAACATGACGCTAGCTCAAAACGCTGGAATATATTGCGAACGAGGTATCGTGGTCAATGATACCTTGCAAAGTTACGATCCTAGTATTTATGCAGTGGGCGAATGTATTCAACATCGTGGCCATACTTTTGGCTTAGTTGCACCTTTGTTTGAACAAGCAAAAGTATGCGCTAATCATTTAAGTGCTCATGGTGTTGCTGAATATATAACTTTGCCTACTGCGACCAAGCTTAAAGTGACGGGTATTAAATTGTTTTCAGTGGGTGATTTTCTGGGTGACGAACAAAGTGAAAGCCTGCACTTTACGGATCCTGCTTTGGGTATTTATAAAAAATTAGTGATCAAGGCTAATAAGTTGATAGGTGCCGTACTTTATGGAGAAACAACGGATGGCAATTGGTATCAGGAGTTGTTAGAGAAACAAGAAAATATTGCCACTATAAGAGACACGCTGATTTTTGGTAAAGCGTATGTATGTGAGCAATGAATAATTTTCCTGTTATAAAAACCACTTGTCCTTACTGTGGAGTAGGTTGCGGCATTAGCGCCAGCGTTGATGAGCAAAATCGACTAGTGACTATCAGTGGCGATGTTACACACCCTGCTAATTTTGGTCGCTTGTGCTCTAAAGGTTCTGCCTTAGGCGAAACCATTGAGCTTAAAGGACGTTTATTACACCCTCAACTCTATGGGCGTGAGGTAGCATGGACTGAAGCTTTAGATAAAGTGGCGAATACCTTTAGCAAAACCATAGCAAAATACGGCCCTGATTCTGTGGCGATTTATGGTTCAGGACAGTTACTGACCGAAGACTATTATGTTGCTAATAAACTGATGAAAGGTTTTATTGGTAGCGGCAATATGGATACTAATAGTCGCTTATGTATGTCATCTTCGGTTGCCGGACATAAACGGGCTTTTGGTTCTGATACCGTACCGGGTTGCTATGAAGATTTTGAGCAAGCCGAGATGATTATTCTTATCGGTTCTAATGCTGCATGGTGTCATCCAGTCAGCTTTCAGCGTATTCAGGCGGCAAAAGAGGCTAATCCTGCCTTAAAAATTGTCGTTATTGATCCACGGCGTACGGCCAGTTGTGATATTGCTGATCTGCACTTAGCTGTTGCAAGCGGTGCCGATGCTTATTTATTTAATGGCTTGCTAGATTTCCTAAATCAACAACATGCTTTGAATCAACCGTATATTGATGCTCATACCGAAGGCTTTGAAAAAGCCTTGCAAGTTGCGGCAAGCAATAACCTTAGTCTAGAACAACTGGCAGAAAAGTGTGCGATCAGCGTAGAGGATTTACGCTGTTTTTATCAATGGTTTGCAGATCATGAAAAAGTACTGAGCCTATACAGTCAAGGTATCAATCAGTCGTCATCAGGTACTGATAAAGTTAATGCCATCATCAATTGTCATTTAGCTACAGGTCGTATCGGTAAAGCGGGTATGGGACCTTTCTCATTAACGGGTCAACCAAATGCCATGGGTGGTAGGGAAGTCGGTGGCTTGTCTCATCAGTTGGCAGCACACATGGATTTTTCTAATGCCGAGGATATCGATAAGGTTGCGAGATTTTGGGGGGCGAAGTCCATTGCCCAAAAGCCAGGCTTGGCTGCGGTTGATTTATTCGATGCCATTGCTGATGATAAAGTAAAAGCGATATGGATTATGGGGACTAATCCCGTGGTCAGTTTGCCTAATGCCGATAAAGTCAAACAAGCTTTGCAGTACTGTGAATTTGTGGTCGTTTCTGATTGTATCGCTAACACTGATACGACTGCCTTGGCGCATGTTTTATTGCCAGCGCAAGGCTGGAGCGAAAAAGACGGTACTGTGACTAATTCTGAGCGTCGTATTTCTCGTCAACGTGCGTTATTGAGTCCAGCCGGTAACGCTAAGCCTGATTGGTGGATTATCGCGCAAGTTGCAAAGCGTATGGGTTTTGAATCAGCGTTTGCTTACCAAAGCAGTAGCGATATTTTTCGGGAACATGCCGAGCTTTCAGGTTTTGAAAATAATGCGCATTACGGATTACGAGATTTTGATATTTCTGCTTTAGCAGCTCTGTCTGAGCAAGATTATGAGCAGTTGCAACCGATACAGTGGCCGGTTAACCAAAGGTATCCGCAGGGTAGGGCGCGTTTTTTTGAGCAAGGATGGTTTTATACCGCTACAGGTAAAGCACAATTTATTGCCGTAGAACCACGGCTGCCAGTGAATGCTCCTGATGATCAGTATCCATTAATACTTAATACCGGTCGCTTACGTGATCAATGGCATACCATGACGCGTACAGGTATCGCGCCCAAATTAAATCAACACAAACCGGAACCTTTCGTGGAAGTGCATCCTGTTGATGCAACGCTTTATGGCTTACTGCCGAATAGCCTAGCCAAAATAAAAAGTAGCTGGGGTTCAATGTTGGCGCGTGTACAAATCACTGACAGCCAACAGCTAGGCAATATATTTGTACCCATGCATTGGACGCAAAAATTAGCCAGTCAAGGGCGAATGGGGGTTTTAGTTAATCCTGTTGTCGATCCTATTTCTAAGCAACCAGAAAGTAAGCATACGCCAGTTTCTATCAAGGCTTATCATCCTGCTTGGCAAGGTTTTATATTGTCACGGCAAGAGCTGGCTTTGGCTGACACAGAATATAGAGTGACTATTAAAGGCGCACAGTTTTATCGTTATGAATTGGCAGGAGATAGCACTACGGATGATTGGCGAAGTAGTATTAGTAAGCAATTGCCAGATACTAGTGTTGATAGCGCCCAATGGCAGGAATACCAAGATACGAGTAAAGGCAGCTATCGAGCGGCTAGACTCATCGATAATCAGTTGGAAACCGTCATTTTTATAGCGACCGATAATAACTTACCTGAACGTAGTTGGTTAAGCAGTCTATTTGCCCAGCCAGCCTTGACGCTTAATGAACGTAAAGCCTTATTATCAGGGCGGTCACCCCAAGGTATTGCTGATGTAGGGGCTATTGTTTGTGCTTGCTTTAATGTAGGCGAAAAAACCCTACAGGCTGCTATCAAAGAACAAGGCTTAAAAACTCATCAACAAGTAGGCGTTTGTCTTAAAGCAGGGACTAATTGTGGCTCTTGTGTGCCAGAGATTAAAGTGTTGTTGGCTAAGGCTTAGCTAGAGCGGTTATTCTTGAACAGGGGAGTAATTGTTTATTTGGTATATAAT
>CAIVGC010000176.1 GCA_903905335.1 uncultured Methylococcaceae bacterium | reverse complement strand
TGAATGCAGTGAGAGGGGTGAGAGGGGTGAGAGGGGTGAGAGGGGTGCGAGGGGTGATTGCGCTGGTTAATGTAGCGTTTTTGTTTCGTAAGCGTTTTTTTGTGGTGGCTGGCTGATTCTTGCCATCCTAGTAAAATCGTAGGGTTGAATGTATAGGGCCAATGCAATTTGCCCCTACGATCTGTTAACTCAGCTGATTAATATCTGTGCTCGTCATCAGCAAGCTGTAGCGCATGATTTTTTCAATAGACTTGATTGGCATGATTAGCCAGACTAGACTAAGTGCTTTTATGGAGCATGCCATGCAAACTGTCAATATGTTACAAGCCAAATCCTCTTTGTCTCGCTTAGTAGAGGCCATAGAGCAAGGGCAAGAGCGTGAAATCATGATTGCTAGAAATGGCCGTCCAGTTGCCAAACTGGTTCCGCTAGATACGGCATCCACTGGTAAGCGCATTGGCGTAGCAAAAGGCCTGTTCGTGGTGCCAGACAGTATCGATACACATAACCCCGAAGTGGCTCAATTATTTATAGGCGAGATGCCGTCTTGAATCTGTTGTTGGATACTTATGTTGCACTATGGGCGATAACTGATAATCCAAAGCTGTCACAAAGGGCGCGTGATTTAATTACATCACCTAAAACTAACGTTTGGGTTAGTGCTGCGAATATCTGGGAGATTGCGATTAAATATTCGCTAGGCCGAGGCGATATGCCAGTTTCTAGTCAAGACGCCATGCGCTATTTTCAAGAATCGGGTTATCACTTTCTCGCCATTGATGCGGAACATGCGATTGCGGTTGCGGTTGAAGAATTGCCTGCGCATCACCAAGACCCGTTTGACCGCATGCTGATGGCTCAGGCACTCGTAGAGCCGATGCATTTAATGACCCACGGTTCCTTGGTTGCACTTTATAGTGACACCATAATCAAAATTTAATTTGGATATGATTTTGAAAGCTTGGTTTAAAATATCAATCATTACCAGCAACATCATAACAATGATCCTATGAGCACATCTAAAAACAAGATTGTTAGTATCACGCCAAAAGCGGATGAAAAAAAAACCTTATCGGCGCAGCAAAAACAATTTAATACGCTGACTAAGAAAATTGAGTTACAAAAGCAGCGTCTAGTCGAATGGCAGGACACTAGACCCTTGTACCAACAAAAAGTGGTTGAAAGCTATGAGCCTTTGCAAGAGACTTTTAGTCAGTATAAATTAGCGTGGGTGCTATTATTAGATCAGCATTATGATCTGTCGCTATTTAAGAAAACCGATAAAATAAAAATTAGACACCTGATCTGCGAAGTGTCAGAGCACTTAATTGCAGATTATCAAATGAATGAATTAAAGCCGTTGTTTAATAAATATAGCGAGGAAGATTTCGATAGCCTTAATGAAGGTAGGGAGTCTTTTATGTCTGAAATGATGAAAGACCTCGCTAAAGATATGTTTGATGTGGATTTAGGTGATGATATTGATATGACTTCACCGGAAATGTTTCAAGCGCATTTGCATGAAAAAATTCTGGAACGAGAAGAAGCCGAGGCCCAACATCGAGCGAGCATAGCTCCCAAAAAGACTAAAAAACAATTAGAAAAAGAAGCGCGGCAACAAGAAGAAGAGGAGCTAGCCAGTAAATCGGTGCGAGAGGTTTATCGTAAGTTAGTGGCCGTATTGCATCCTGATCGCGAGCCGGATCCAGAAGAACAAAAGCGTAAAACCGAATTGATGCAGCGCGTTAATACCGCTTATGGTAAAAAAGATTTATTGTTGCTGTTAGCTCTACAGTTAGAAATAGAGCAAATCAATCCAGCAGAGTTAAGTCTTATTGCAGACACTAGGCTTAAATATTTTAATAAGATCTTAAAAGAACAATTGGCTGAATTAGAGCAAGAGACCGATCAAATTGAACAGATGTTTAAGATAAATTTAAACATACCGCCGTTTCAACGCTTAGCACCTAAGCAAATGATGTCTATGCTGGCCAGAGATATTAAAGATTTAGAGCTAGATATTTCGGATATTAAGCGTGAAATTAAGGCCTATCAAAATCCTGCTAGCTTTAAAGCATGGCTAAAAATTTATCAGATTCCAAGAGTTGAAGATTCGTACTATTAGGATAGGCTGCCACTTAATTTTATATGAGGGTTATTGCCTATATAGGCTTAATACCTTAATGGTTTTATGCCGATGCTGTTAGTTATTATGGCTACCAACTTAAAGCGGGGCAGCTACAGCGCAGACGAAAGGCTCAGGGCGAAAGACTAAGCCTAGGAGGCTAGCAACTTAATGCGTGACAGGTACTAGACTTAACCCTTTGCCTTTGCCTTTCGTCATTTGTCTGTGCTTAGGAACCCTGTTTAAAAGTGAATGATTAAGCTTAGTGTCCCGTCTTAAATTGGTAGTCGTTATTATTAACGACAACTCGGCATCCTAATTAAACCTTAACCCAAATCTGCGCTACGTTCACCGGTACTAATACGACCGCCTTCCAGCATATCAATAATATAAATTTTGCCATCACCATGATTGCCGCTATGCGCTGCTTTCATTAGGGTATCGAAAATAATCTCTACTAAAGCATCCGGTGCGAAAATTTCTAAGCGTTTTTTAGGCAAGAACGGTTTGTAATCTTGGATATGTTGGGTGCGTTCACGTCCAAAGCCATCGCAATCAATGACGGTCATGCCGGGAAAGCCAGGAATCTCCAATAAGGCCATGGTGACATGACTGAGCTTGTGGGGCTGGATAAAGGCGCGTATTTCTTTCATAAGGTTCCTTACGGTTCGTCAGGTTCTGCAAAATAGCGATAAAGCGCCGGCAATAAGGTTAATGTCAATAAGGTTGCCGTTAATAATCCACCGATAATAACAACGGCAAAAGGTTTTGCTGTTTCCGATCCGACACTGGTTGAGAGTGCCGCAGGAAATAAGCCTAGCATTGCCATTAATGCCGTCATAACGACGGGTCTAAGACGACTGACCGAACCGTTGACAATGGCATCATGTAGACTATGCCCTTCTCGTCGGAGCTTGTTTAATTGCGAGACAAGAATAACACCGTTTTGTACGGCAATACCAAATAGAGCGATAAAACCAACGGCTGCTGACACACTGAGATTAATCCCCGTGGCAAGTAGAATGAGAATACCACCGATCATGGCGAAAGGCACGTTCATGAGTATGAGCAATGCATTCTTAATGGACATGAAGGCCCAGAATAACAACACAAATATGAGCCCTAAGCTGATAGGGACAATAATGGCTAAGCGCTTCATGGCGCGTTGTTGGTTTTCAAATTGACCACTCCAAACAATATGATAGCCCAGTGGCATATCAACTTGAGCAGCTACTTTTTGTTGAGCCTCTGCGACGAAGCTACCTTGGTCGCGGTCTATCAAGTTACATTTGATAGCAATACGACGCATATTATCTTCGCGGCTGATTCTGGATGCGCCTTGATTAATTTTAATGGTCGCCAGTTCAGATAATGGAATACGCTGACCACCCGGAGATAGTACAGTTAAGTTTTCTAAGCCTGATACCGAGTTACGGGCGTCTTCGTCATAACGTAGCGTGATATCAAAACGTCGCTCGCCTTCTAGGAATTGTGAAGCGGCTTTGCCGCCCATGCCCATTTCCATGACGGCTTCTACATCAGCGACATTAATGCCATAACGCGATACTTTGGCACGGTCTATATCAACCATTACCTGTGCTAATCCTGCTTGTTGCTCAGCGGCTACGTCGGTAGCACCCTGTATAGAGGCAAGAATTCGAGTCACTTGATCGGCTTTGTCTTGCAGCGTTTTTAAGTCACTGCCGAATATTTTAATAGCAATTTCGCCTTTGACGCCTGAAATGGCTTCTTCGACATTATCTTGTATAACCTGTGAAAAGTTAGTAAGTATGCCTGGAAAAATAGCGAGTTCCTTATCCATGGCTTGCACTAGCTGATCTTTTTTCTTATAGCGCCAAGTGTCTTTGGAATTAAGGTCGATTAATACTTCTAAATTATTAAAGCCTTTGGGATCTGTGCCATCTTCAGGTCTACCTAGTTGGGTTAAGACCATTTTAGCCTCAGAAAATTGCTCTAACTTTTCGCGGACTTCTCGTTCTAGTTCTTTAGCCGTCGTCAATGAGACGGGGGTAGGTAAAGTAATTGTTAGCCAAATATTACCTTCGTCTAACTTAGGCATAAATTCGGTGCCTATTAATTTTACCGACATAAAACTCAATAGTAATGAGATGACGGCAGTAACAAAGACTAGGCGAGCATTTTTAAGTACCCATTCCAGTAGACGTCGGTAATGGTGTTCCATGCCATGAACCAGCGGATTATGGCTTTCAGCTAACTTTGGACCCAATAAATACGTTAACATCGCTGGCACAAAAGTTAGACTGAACAGCATTGAAGCGACCAGTGCAAAGCTAAGAGTAAAAGCCATCGGTGAGAAAATCTTGGCTTCTACGCGCTGGAAGGTAAAGATCGGTAAAAAAGCAGTGATGATAATGGCTTTTGAAAATAGGATAGGCCGACCCATTTCTGTTGCTGTAATAAGCAGTGTTTGCCGCATAGTACGCATGTCAACATTACGCTGTAAATCTAAGGTAACCTGTACCATAACCGCTTCAACTAAAACCACGGCACTATCGACGATGATACCAAAGTCAATCGCGCCCAATGAAATCAGGTTGGCGGAAATGCCGCCTAGATCCACTAGAATAAAGGCGAATAATAAAGACAAGGGAATAATCAAAGTGACTAAAAGTGCCGCTACAAAGCGCCTTAGAAACACCATTAAGATGATTAAAATCAGCACAGCGCCTTCCAGCATATTGTGTTCAACAGTATGTATGGTATGGCCGACTAATTCAGTACGGTCATAAATAGGTCTAATTTGTACACCGGGAGGCAGGCCAAAATCGTTGAGGTCTGCGATTCTTTGTTTGACACCGCTAAGTACCTCAACTGCATCACGACCTTTGATTAATAATACGATACCTTCGACGACATCATCACGTTGGTTCATAGCCACCATGCCGGTGCGTGGTTGCGGACCTACGCTAATATCAGCGACATCTTTAATACGTATGGGCACACCATCGTTAGTATTGACAACAATTTCTCCGATTTCCTCGGCAGACTTTAATAAACCTATGCCTCGGACAACTAAGGCTTCATCGCCATGTTCTATATAGCCTCCCCCTGTATTGTTATTATTAGCGGCTATAGCATCAAATACTTGTTGGAGACTAATATTGAAATTTCTTAGGCGATCCGGTTTGGCAGCAACTTTATATTCTTTGACGCCACCACCGTAGGAGACTACGTCGGCAACCCCTTGCATAGTCCGTATCTTAGGTTCAATGACCCAGTCTTGAAGGGCGCGCTGTTCGACTAAAGGCAAATTTTTAGCATCGATTACATAGCGTAAAATTTCACCAACACCGGTAGATAAAGGCCCTAGTTGTGGCTTGGTATCTGAGGGGATATCAGCATTATGTAAGCGTTCTAATACTTGCTGCCGTGAAAAATAATCCTCTGCACCATCATCAAAGGTCAGAGTGACCACGGAGAGTCCAAAGATCGACACCGAGCGCATATTCATCAAATGGGGCACACCATTCATGACCCGCTCAATCGGTAAAGAAATCAGCTTTTCTACTTCTTCTGGTGCCTGACCTGGGTATTGCGTGACAACTTGCACGAAGACGTTTTGTACATCAGGAAAAGCTTGTACAGGTAAGTTTTCAAAAGCGATGATCCCAGAAATAGCAATGGTTAGAGTGGCACCAATCACCATCAGTCGTTGCTGTAGACAAAATGCAATAATACGTTCAATCATTTCGGTATGCTCAGTTTGCTTTATTGCTGTCGATTTCGACTTCTTCTTCAGCACGCAGTGTTAATGCGCCTTCAATGACTACTTGTTCATTAGCTTGTAGTCCATCGGTAATGACTGCTTTATCTTTCAGACGCAAACCAATTTTAACCGGACGTTGTTTATAGTGATGATCTTCAAGTGCAACAAATACATAATCGGCATCACCTTCGGTAAATACGGCAGTTAAAGGAATGACGATGGCTTCATCTTCAGGGTTACTGTTAACATTAATGGTAGCGTACATGCCGGGTAATAAACGGCCATCAGCATTGGGCAGGTCGCAGCGTACTTGCACGGTACGAGTATTTTCATCGAGTATTTGAGCAATATATTGTACGCTGGCAGGAAAAACGACTCCGGGATAAGCAGGTACTGAAACGGAAAGTTTTTGTCCTAGCTTTATTTTGCTGAGGTTAACTTCAAAAACTTCCATGAGTAAGGTAAGTTTTTTTAAATCGGAGACTACATATAGGGGCTTATCAAGATCGGATCGTACTTCCATGCCCGGATTAACATTGCGTTCAACCACTGTGCCGGAAACGGGCGAACGTAAGCTAAAACGACCATCACTCAAGCCAGTGTTGATATGCAGGTTTTTTAAGCGTTGTTGGGCGCGTTGCAGAGCACTGCGAGCGTCATTAACAGCATCTTGCGCCTGCTCTAAATCCTTTTGAGAAATAGCTTTGCCGGCATAGAGTTCTTGCTGGCGAGCCCAGGCTTTTTGCGCTAGCGTGTAATCGGCTTCAGCAGCGCTATAGTCGGCTTCGGCAGAGGCTACCTCTGGGCTATCGAGTTCTAATAAGGTAGCGCCTATTTGTACCGGTGTACCTAAAGTTATCGGTGTGGCAATTACGCGGCCAGCAACGGGTGAGCTGATACGTGAAGTCAGCTTTTCGTCATAGCTAATTTTGCCAACCAGTGGCTCTAACAATGGATGTTGACTAAGCACTAGTGTCGCTGTTTTGATATAAGCTTTTTTGGGTGAGTCCTCAGCCAAAAACACTTCGCCAGGTATGGGGGCGACCTGGGTGATCTCCTTAGACTTGTCGACTGGATCCGAGCAGGCACTTAATAGAACGGTGACTAGCAGGCTGCATAAGAAGGGTGTTTTTAGTTGTTGTGGCATGGCTTTACTTATGTCCATTATCTATACAAGGTTTTGTTAGTTTTGATGAATAGCGCAATAAAGTCTTTATTTATGATTGCGGGCGACGGGCGCTTTATCGGTATCCAATTGCACACCTAGGGCTTTTTCCAAGTCATAGTAAGCATTCGCTCTAGCTATCTCGGCGGCATAATAATCGTGCATGATGTTTTTGTAGGTACGTTGCGCTTCGATAAAGTCCAATACGCTGGCAGCGCCTTTACTGTAAGACAGTTCAGAACTGTTTCTGACTGTTAACGCATCATCTAATAAGCCTTCTTTGAAGCGCTGCACAATTTTGTTGGTGCTAGTCCATGTCGCTAAGGCGGTGATGACATCATTACGTATACCAAGTTCGGTTTGTTCTGCGGCCAGTCGGCTTTGGCTTAAATGTACGGCGGCTTTGTCCGCTTCACCTTGATATTGATAAAATAGGGGTAAGGGCACACTGAAGCCGACAAAACCCGAAGTCAAAACGGTGTTACCAGGATCACGGGCATAACCGGCATTGATGGTGACATCAGGGTATTTAAGTCTGCGTGCTAATTCGAGTTGTTTATCAGCTTGATCTGCGCGCAGTTTGTCACCTTCTAAATCAGGGCGTTGTTGCAGGGCTTTGTTGATGGCGTCTTCTTTAGAAAGCAGTTGTCCAAAATCATTGGCTTCAGGCCATTGTTCTTTTGCTTCAAATTGTAGGCTTTTGGCGGGCCAGCGTAATATAACCGCTAAATTCGCTTGAGTTTGCTCTACCATGGTTTGCGCGGCATCTAAATCTGATTGTGCACGCATAGCTTCCATTTTTACACGTAAGAAGTCTGATTCGGATATATCGCCACCCTTCATGCGTAAGCGGTTGGCTTTGGATATGTCGGCATAATGATCGACAATTTCTTGTGCTAGCCATAGATTCTTTTGGCTTTGCAGTAATTGATAATAGGCATTCCTGACCATGTTGGAAAAGATACGTATGGCATCGCGGAAATCACTTTCTGCGGCTTGCGTGCCAAAATTACTGCTTTCTATACGAAGGCCGCGTTTGCCGGCTACTTCTATGAGTTGACTGAATGAATAATATTCTGCCGCGCCGCAAGCAGCACCCGATGTGGGGCAACCGGCAGCCCCCGAATTTTTATTCAGATTACTGCCTAGTTCGCTAATCTGGATATTGACAGTAGGATTAGGAATAGCACTAGCAATAATGGCATCGGCTCGAGCTTGATCAATATTGTATTGAGCCGCAATTAAATCCAGATTGCGTTGATAAAATATCGACACCACCTCATCAACAGAGAGTTGTTGATTTTCAGCCTGAGCATCTATAGCGTTCAGAGAACCTAATAGTAGTAATGCAGTAATTACTTTAAGAAAAAAAGATTTCATGTTGTTAGTGGTAAGGGGGCGTTGATATTCATTATAGCTGGGTCGCATATAGCTTATTGAGAAGCCTTCAATATCGTCAATTGTGTAGATTTAGAGCTATACATACCATTATGTAGACAAATAAAGACAATGGCGTGACAACTTGCTTGGCATTTAAGTAGTTAGCCCTTAGGGTTGCCTAGAATTAGGGGCATCATAGTGGTCGATATGATAGGTTAATCGCCTAATATCAGAAAGTAATATTATTAGATGACGGTATCTTCTAAATCGATGTCTACTATTGATAATAACTTAAGCTATTATTGTGCCAAGCATTGTTATTTGTAGTTGTGCTGATTTTACTAGTCTGACTAGGTCATTATGATAATAGTGATCGGCAATGACGGAGGGTTATAGGTGCAAATAAACCCAC
>CAIVGC010000175.1 GCA_903905335.1 uncultured Methylococcaceae bacterium | reverse complement strand
TTTAATCATGATGTTGTCTGCATTTGCAATAATCGGCTTACCAAAATAGCGACGCCTCACCAACTCGCTCATACTCAGTCCAGCCATGTCTGCTTCACTCCTAAGCAAATCTTTTTCACAATCAGTTAGACGCAGTCTTAACGCCGCATTGAGCGGCTCGTTACCTATAACTTCAAAAACCATCATTCATTTCCTTAATATAGGCTAGGTTGGTGTTGTGTTTTGAATGCAATAAGTTACACGCAATTGCATTCATTTTTGGGGGGGGTCAAGGGGTATCACCCTTTGCAGGATGAGTGTTGATGTGAGAAGCGTAGCGCCGAGCATCAATACGTCCCTTGGAATATACAAACGATAGTATGTGTATTCCAAGGGCCATCCTGTATTCACTTTGCGACAGTTAAAAATGATCACTTTGAGTATTGTGTTTGACATTAATGTAGTAATTTTTGTAGCTGCTAAAATAAATATACTTGACAATAATATTAGCATGTGAAAGCATGTATTACAAATTAATTATGCAATTTTTACAACAACTTATATGGAAAAAGCAATGAGTTACACAGCAGAATACATCGCAATAATTGCCAATAAACTGCAACAACTGCCAGAGGTAAGTGTTAGTAGAAAAATTAGTAAACAAGAGGCGGTTAAAATATTAAAAGACGAAATCCAATTATTGCAAAAAAGAGGCTACACACTCGAAAGCATCGCTGACTCACTACGAGGCAATGGCCTAGATATAACGACACCGACACTTAAAAGTTATTTACAGCGAGCTAAAACACCGACAAAAACAACGAAAAAGAAAAATCATGCGCGAGCGCATGACAACACAAAGCCACCCAACGACCCAGTTAATAAAGAGGTGAATACAAACAACACGCGATTTGAAGTAAGAGAAGACACCATTGATATCTAGGAAATAAACAAATGAACGATAACAAAATATATTTAGTGGGTGGCGCCAAAGGCGGCACTGGTAAGAGCATGATTTGCATGGCTCTGATCGACCACTTAGAGGCATCAAGCAAAAACATTTATTTAGTTGAAACAGATACAGCAAATCCTGACGTCTGGAAATCACACAAAGAACACTTTCAGTCAGAACTGGTTGACCTTGATGGTGCTGATGGTTGGATACAACTAATTAACACCTGCGATAGCAATCAAGAACGTATTGTCGTGATCAATACGGGGGCTAGAAATAATAAGGGAGTAAGTGACTATGGGGCAATTTTAAGCAATACGCTTGTAGAACTAAAAAGAGACTTGGTAACGCTTTGGGTGATAAACAGACAGAGAGACAGTTTAGAGCTTTTAAAAGAATACACGACAACAATGCCAAACTCAGAGTCACATACACTGCATGTCATTAAAAATGGCTACTTTGGAGATAACAAAAAATACGAACTCTATAACAATTCAAAGATTAAATCAGTGATTGAGTCTGCCGGAGGCAAGTCCTTAATGTTCCCTGATTTGGCAGACCGAGTTAGTGACGACATTTATACTCAGCGGATAAGTATTAATAAAGCATCAAAGGAACTACCTATGGGAAATCGCGCAGAACTTCAACGCTGGCGCAGTGAATACAAAAAGATGTTCAGTGAGATTATATGATGAGTGAACTTGAAGATAGTTTTAGTAAGCTTTTAGGTAGACAAGCTACAGACTCTGAAAAGCAGCAACTTTATGCAACCAAGGAAGCCCTTGGTCTAAAAAATAATGATGCAATATGGTTAATTTTAATGGCATTACAGCATCATCAAGCACTGTATAACCAAATACCCGCTCGCATAGAAAAAAGCGCGAATGTTACATTGAATAATATAAAAGAAGCGGCTGATTTAGCTATGAGTGAATCAGCGAGGAAAGCAACAGCGGCAATAGCTAAAGCGATCGCTGAAATAGCCAAAGAAGTTGCAAGCGACACATCCAAAAAGCAAAAATGGCAATGGGCAACAGGGTGTATTTCAGTAGCATTTTTGTCTACAAGTCTGCTCGCTTGGTATGTGCATAGCACAGCTTATCAGGCGGGTATAAATAGTGGCTATGGCACGGGGTACTCAGAGGCAAAAGACCAAAAAGCTGCAGCAGCTTGGGCAAATACTCCTGAAGGCCAAGAGGCATATAAGTTAGCGCAAGCAGGTAGCATAAATGCTCTACAAAATTGCAATAAACCAGGTTGGTCACTAGAAAATGGTACTTGTTTCGTAAGCACGGCGAAAGACGGCTTTAACTACGGCTGGAGAACCAACCAGTGATTATTTACAGATTTTTAAGCAAGGAGAGAAATTTATGCAGTTAGAGCATGTAATATATTTTGTTTGTAATATTAGGGATTACTCCATTAAACGCATTGAAGTACTCGATGATAATGGTATTTTAATCTACACTGAATTTGAGGTTTTTTCACTTAGCGGAGGTTTTTTTATAGCTGCATTTGGGAGCCTAGAATCAGCAATGGAATTTATTAAAAGAACCAAAATAAAATCGACGGAAGAAGATGATGATGATGATGATTGTATTGACTTGGATGAGCCTGACCTTCCATCAACGCTGGAATTAGGAGGCATTAGCTAGCCAGAGGCAGGCAAATTGCCAAATCGAAGTTATTTGTCGCATTTCCTTTTTCAAAGTCTGCCCAAGATATTATAAGAGCACATTAATAATTTTACATGATCAACTTTAGGGGGGTATAAGGAATTTTATGTAAATGGTCATTTTTCCAAGCTGTTTTATGCGGTCGCTAGATGGCGTGTATGCCTGTCAGAATCACTGTTCAAATTAATCAGAATACGCATTAGTGTTCGGTCTCGTAGATAGATCATTTATACGCAATATACCGCATTGAACTTCATTGATGCCTGCTGCAACTGTAGATCGATTCCAGCCAAATACACTCTCAGTAACGCAACGCTTGTCATCAAGTGATGATAATCCGTTGCTTTTCGTCGCCAAGACCGGAAATTGAATCCACTGCCCCCCCCTCCTTTTTGATACACCATTTCGTGCCAGATTTGTTGGTATCATAAACTCATAGTCATGTTTTTAGTATGTAGGCATATAAGCAACCTTTTGGTGTTTACGATATCCCTCATCCAATAAATTGGTTATTTTCTAAGCTGTTTTACAGTATCGGCATCAAATTAAGTAAGGCTGATTAATTATCACGTAACCAATGGTTGTTGCCCTTGATGCAGAGCTTTTCCGAGAAACCCTATAAATAGAAATAACCTTCTTAAATTTTGAATAATCTCATCTTGTTTGAGTTCTTTCAGCTAACATATCCCACTTCATTACAGCGAAATATCAAAGTCAATTTATCAGTTACTTGCTTATTTCCGATTGTAGGCGATTCAGAAAGGTAACCTCGGTAACCCCGATAAAAGAACAGGGGTTACCGTTACAGGACTCGCCATATAAAGAGGTAGCCCCTGTAACCCCAGTAACCCCGAAAATAACAATATCAAAGTAAATAACGAAAATAATGCACTAAGTAACTTTATACGCACGATCTCTAGGTGTACTTTAAAAAAAGAATACTATAAGAAAGATGGCGGCGTTAGGGCTAAGACAATACTAAAAATCAGCCTGAGAACGCTCAATTTTTGTGCTTGAAATTTCAGCAGGTGTTGCGGTTTGCTGTGACTTGTTATCTTCATTTGCAACGTAGCTGCAACGTGAATAAATTTTAGACATAAAAAAAGCCCTTCGTTTGCACGTAAGGGCTTGATTTATTTGATCTTTGGTGGTGGGTCGTGCGCGATTCGAACGCGCGACCATCGCATTAAAAGTGCGGT
>CAIVGC010000174.1 GCA_903905335.1 uncultured Methylococcaceae bacterium | reverse complement strand
TATAAAGCTAACGAAAAGGCTGGTGCGTATATTATCCAATGGTGTAAAGATGCACTGCCTACCACTGAAAGTGGCTGGGAGGTTTTGGCAACAGTGACTCAGACCACCTATGTGGTAAGCAATCTTGTTGTTGGCTGCTATTATTATTTTCGGGTAGCCGCTGTAACGCCCGATGGTACTACCGAATTTAGTGAGCCAATACGAAAATTAGTGGTATAGCTAGAATTTGTAGCTAGCAATTTAAGACCAGACAAAACATTTTTTATGCCGGCCGGGGTTTGCAACCCCGAATAAAACATTTCGATGCTTCAATTGCTTTCGAAACTTGAGTAACGGGGTTATAAACCCCGTTACGCTTCAGGTGGTAATAAAAGGTGTAATCACTCGAATGCGTGAATCACAGGTCTTTAAATACCAGTGATCAGAAAGTCGATTGCTGCAATAATTTCGAGTCTATTATTAGCGAGTGTTCCTTGGTAATTACTTAAAGCACGCTTTGATATACTTGATATTTGATGGGTTAGTAGCGCGTAATCTTTACCTTCAATGCTAATTTTAGGGCATAGGTTTTTTGGGTAAGACTCTTCAAGGTTGATTAAAGGTGTCAGGGGAATAACCACCCTAGAATTAAGGTCGCCTAATAAGTTATCTTGAACATCAACCATAAATGGATATATTTTGTTGGTGTCTTTGTCCATATTGACGAAATAATCGAGTTGTACCATCAGAAAACTCTGTGCTTATCAGCAAAAAGTCCGTGTGTATTTGTAAGTTTATTGCAAGCATCTATTGCATGTTTGTTTTCGGCTAGCCATTTTGCTCGGCGAGCAGCTTTCAATTCCTTAAGCAAAGCGATTTCAAATGTGGCTGATAAATTTAACTTTAGTGCTTTGGCTTCATGAAGCAAATCGCTGTTAATGCTTAGATTTGTTGATTTCTTGGGTGCACTTGTATTATGAATTTGTCTCATTGTTATATCTCCAGAGCATTACAATGCGCATAGCTTATGCGCAACATATACACATGTCAAATAACCTGTAAGGTACAAGAATGTAAGGTGAATCGCTCTATCATTCCACTATTTCTGAGTCACGACGCACATTGAGCGACTACGAAATGAATTGTATTAATGGCTTAAAATTTAACCCAACCTAATTCCGCGAATAAGCTGGGGTTTCGAAAAGATGCAAGACAACGCGACGCGACGACTTGTCTGATTATTAATGTGAGTGATCATGTCCTGCATGAGCATCTGGTTGCGCATGCTTATGTTCATGAGTGTGTCCGGAAGCTTGAGGTGGAACTATTGGTAATTCTGCTTGTTGATTAACATCCGCGTGTTGATGATCATGAGCACTTTCAGTAACAGGTACTGCTTTAACGGCCACACCATATTGATATACCATTAAACCGCCCAAATCTGCGGCTAATACTATGAGCACACATAAAAGCGCTGATAGAGCTAAGAACACGCCATTAACATATCCTTGAAATAAACCTTTATGCTTTAAGCGCCAAGCAGATAAAGCCGTTGCTAAGCTAAGAATAGCCATTCCTAAATCTTCATGCTTTTCCATAATGGCATGAACATTTGCACCGTGCGCAACCGTGTCTGCAGCAATATGTCCAGCTATAACAGTGAATAAAGCCGCAAGAGTACCTAGGTAAAGAAAAGAACTCGCAACTTCTCGCCATTGCTGTTTTTTAGCAAGTGTACCAATTAGATCTAAGACAAAGAACACAGATAATAAGGCTATTGGAAAATGCACAACTAAGGGGTGAATATTTTCCATGCTTGCAATACCAGGCATCAAGGTAGAAAAAAGTTCGCCAGAGCCTAGAATTGAAATATTATCAAAAACGGCCAGTAAATCACCTAGGCTTTCTGCAGGACCGCCACCGTGGTCACCGCCACCATGAATCTGAAAAGATAATGTGTTGATCATCGTCATTATTGGTTAGTTGTAAAAACGAACAATTTACCTGATATTCGGGCAATTGCAACTTAGCAAAGTTAAAAGATAAATAGTTTGCTATTAACGTCTGTCTATTAATTTAAGGTTTAATCACTCAAAACTAAATTGCTACTTACTCTATAGTGAACAATAGTTGCCAAGCTAAAACTGAAAACATTGCGACTACCCCTAAAAAGCTTATACTAATCATCATTATTCGTTTTTTATATTCTGCGTAAGCAGCAAATACTCAAGATTCATGCAGCTAAACACCCTAGATACCTCACCCTCTTTTTCCAGTCTTTTACTAGCAGAGCCTTTGCTTAGAGCTATTACTAAAATGGGGTTTTTGTACCCTACCCCCGTACAGCAACAGGCTATTCCTCCCGCCTTAGAATACAAAGATTTATTAGTCAGTGCTGAAACTGGCAGTGGAAAGACTGCTGCTTTTTTATTACCTGCTCTGCATCATCTACTGACGATACCCACAAAAAAGTATGGTACTCGTGTGCTAGTACTGGCTCCTACGCGTGAATTAGCACAACAAATTTTCTTGCAGTGCCAGCAGTTAATTGAATTTACTGAACTAAAAGCTGGCATTATTACCGGTGGCGATGATTTTAGATTGCAGCAAAATATGCTGCGAAGAAATACAGAAATTGTTATTGCTACGCCCGGACGTATGCTGGAACTAATGGAGCAGGAAGCTCATGACTTTACTAATCTTGATGTACTTATCCTAGACGAAGCTGATCGTATGTTGGATATGGGCTTTAGTGAAGATGTATTAACCATTATTAATACCTGCAACACCCAGAAACAAACGCTGTTATTTTCTGCTACCTTAAGTCATTCTGGTGTTATCAAAATGGCCAATAAGGTACTGACAAACTACGGGACTATCGTTTTAAACACCTTACAAGATGGTCATCGTAACATTGAGCAACAAATTGTTCTTGCAGATGATGGTGAACATAAACAAAAGCTATTAGCTTGGCTGCTACTTAATGAAAGTTATGATAAGGCTTTGGTATTTACCAATACAAGGCTTAATGCTGACGCATTAAGAGGACCCTTACGCGGACAAAAGCTGCGTGTGGGTGTGCTACATGGTGAAATGGATCAAAAAGATCGAAACCGTATGATGGAACTCTTTCGTGATGGCTCGGTAAATATTATGATTGCCACCGACCTTGCCGCACGAGGTTTGGATATTAAAGGTATTAATTTAGTCATTAATTTTGATGTGCCTAGAAACGGTATTAATTATGTACATCGAATTGGCCGTACGGGTCGGGTTGACGAATTAGGTTTAGCCATTACACTGGTCAAGCATACTGAATGGAATCTAATGTCGGGTATTGAACGCTTTTTAAAGCAGAAATTTATCCGTAGAAATATTAAAGAACTACAAGGTAGCTATAAAGGCCCTAAAAAAACCAAGGGCTCTGGGAAGTCAGTCGGTAGCAAGACTAAGGTAGAACCTAAAAAGGCTGTGGCTGAGAAAATTAAAGTCCGTCATCGAGATGCTAAAAACGTTGGCAAACGCCGTGTACCGACTAATACACACTTAGCAACTGAACAGGTTACTGACCAAGAATCTGAATCTTAAATCAATTAACGGACTACCTAAGCATGACTAGTCATGGATAAATCATTTTTTAAAGCAACCGACTTTTTTAAATCAGCCTGTTATTTCGAGGCTGCTTTGATTTTAGTAGCCATCGTGCTTGGACAAATTGCTTATATCAATCCATTTGCTAACATTGTATTTTCAGAAGCAGCGTTAGCCTATGGCGTACTAGGCACTATTCCTTTGTTTCTAATGTTTTTAGGTATGGAACAGTTACAAGCTAAATCAGTCAGCCATATTAGAAAACTCTTACTCAATACCTTAGGCCCCGGCTTACATCAGTATCACTGGACTGACTTATTCTTATTAGCGGCACTTGCAGGCGTTTCAGAAGAACTGGTGTTTAGAGGCGTCATCCAGCCTTGGATAGAACAGTCTTGGGGCTTGGTCACAGGTTTAATCGTTAGCAATATACTTTTTGGATTGGTTCATGCTGTCACCCCCCTTTATGCGGTTTTAGCTACTTTGGTGGGCATTTACCTTGGCTTATCATTAGATTACGGCGGTGAAAGAAATTTATTAACACCCATTATTATCCACAGCTTTTACGATCTACTCGCCTTTGTCGCCTTAATGCGGATTTATCGCGCCAGTTTAAAAAGCGCTGATATAAACTAACGGTACCTGAGCTAGGTGTTTCTCAACATAACACAGAGGTAAAAACCAATGATCCCTATTAGAGATACCGCTCCTTGTTACTCCAAACCCTTTGTGACTTGGTCAATCATGGCTGTTTGCATAACTATCTTTATTGTTATGAATGTAATACCCGATCAACAGGCTGTTGATATACTCAATCACTACGGCATGATACCTCTACGTTATACATCGCAGATTCCCGATTTACCATTTGATGGTTATTTATCTTTTGTTAGTAATTTATTCCTACATGCGACTTGGATACACTTGCTCTTTAATATGTGGTTTTTATGGATATTTGCCGACAATGTTGAAGATAGAATGGGGCGAATTCCTTTTTTAATTTTTTATTTAAGCTGCGGCGCTTTTGCCACCGCCTTACAATGCTATTTTGATCAAACTCTCGCTATTCCTGTTATTGGCGCTTCTGGCGCGATTGCTGGCGTACTTGCTGCTTATTTTTTCTTATATCCCTATGAGCGCGTTATCGTGTTTTTCCCACCGTTATTAATTCCTGTTCCAGCCATCACTTTTTTAGGCTTATGGGTTTTATTGCAGCTATATAAGGCGACAACGGCTATTGTTTTCACAAACACTCATGTGGATGTTGCTTGGTGGGCGCATGTAGGTGGCTTTATCGCAGGCTCAGTTTTGTATCGTTTTTTCATAACAAAGAAGAAACTTGACTTAGTTTAAGTGCTTTCAGGTATAATTTTGGTTCAAAATTCGAGCTTTTAGATTAGAAAATAGTGCATTCAATGACTACTGACTAACTAACAAGGCCTATTAAAGCTATTAGGATCAAAGGTTATATGAAAAAAGTTAATGTTGCGCTAGTAAGACTTCTTCAATTTGTGGTTTTTGTACAGTTTACGTTTATAGTCATTGTCTATTTTGGTGCTTTGGTTTTATTACCATTAGATGCCATTGCACTACTCATCAAGCTAATGGCAGTAGTCGGTCTTCATGGTTTTATTGGCGCAATGATTTCCATACCTATAGTCGGCTATTTATGCTTTATCGTTTACAAAACCCCTAATCTTTGCAAAATGATTGTTGATAATGGCATCGAACTCGTTAAGACCGGAAAAGCTAAGGTTGAAGGTTTTAATGAGATCATTGCAACTGTCAATGCTTAACTAATATTGGATTGTACCGCCTTTCGTGGCTTGCTGAAAAAATCTACTCGCCACGAAAAGCAGTTAATTTACCAATATTTATAAAAGCGACCTATTAAAAAATTCATTGCCATCATGAGACACTCAATGACTTTATCAGCGATACCCCTGTCTCAAATCTTCACTGCTTTAACGATTTTATAAATGAATCGATGATCTTATTCAATTAGCTTCAAAGACACCGACTTAATTAGAGACTTTCTAGCATAGCTTTAAACCATAAGCTTATCTTCTACTACAGAATTCTGTGGCAACAGTATAATTGCCAGCGTTGCACCATGTTGCACTCACCTTATTAATTAAAAATACTCAAGAGATCTTTATGGCACTTTATTGTGGAATTGTAGGTTTACCCAATGTCGGCAAATCTACCCTGTTTAATGCACTAACCAAAGCTAAAATTGCCGCTGAAAATTACCCATTCTGCACCATTGATCCCAACGTTGGCGTTGTACCTGTGCCTGACCTCAGAATGGATGCACTTGCAGAAATAGTTAAACCTGAACGCGTATTACCCACAACCATTGAATTTGTTGATATTGCAGGCCTAGTTGCTGGCGCCTCTAAGGGTGAAGGTTTAGGTAATAAATTTTTAGCTAACATCCGTGAAAATGATGCTATAGCCCATGTTGTTCGCTGTTTTGATGATGACAATGTTGTGCACGTCGCTGGAAAAGTAGATCCACTTTCAGATATAGAAGTCATTAACACCGAATTGGCTCTAGCTGATATGGCCTCGGTTGAAAAAGCCTTACTTAAAGCCACTAAAATAGCCAGAACAGGCAATAAAGATGAATTGGCTAAAAAATTAGTACTTGAGCGTGTCTACAACCAACTTGATGCTGGTGAACCTGCACGTAATTTAGCGCTTACTGATGATGAGAAAGCCTTACTTAAAGACCTTTGCTTAATAACGCTTAAGCCCACTATGTATATCGCTAATGTGCAAGATGATGGTTTTGAAAATAATCCCTTGCTCGATAAAGTAAAAGCCTTTGCAGACAAAGAAGGTGCCACAGTAGT
>CAIVGC010000173.1 GCA_903905335.1 uncultured Methylococcaceae bacterium | reverse complement strand
CTATTCTCAATGAGTTACCTGACCTGAGACTTCATTGGACTAGACCAGAATATACGCATGCTCTTTTTGATGGTCGCTCTGCCGCCGAACTGTTCAATACCCTGGTGTTAAGAATCCGCCAGGACTGGAAACTAAACAATTGCCAGCTGCGGGTGAACGAACGACAAAAGGAAGCCACTAAGGAATGAGCATAAATTAATTTAGGCAAGTTCAGTTCGAGAATTATACTTTGTGAGAAAGAAATCTTGTTCAAAATTGACAAATGATCGAACCTTACACCAAAGATATTGAAGCGCAGATGCAAGAATTGTATAGTCGTCTGCCAGAGAAAAGTAAACGTTTATATGCAGGGGTTGAAGCCTTAAAGTTTCCCTATGGGGGCATCAGCTATATTGCCGGACTTTTGGGTTGCTCGCGGGATACCGTTTCGCTGGGGATTAAAGCACTTGGCGAAGCAGAAACGCTGCCTAAAAACCGCAACAGGAAAGCGGGCGGCGGCAGGAAGCATACGCTTGAAAAGGAACCTGATATTAATGAAGTTTTCTTGGCTTTATTAAAAGATCATACTGCGGGCGACCCCATGGATGAAACGAAAAAATGGACTAATTTGACGTGTGCTAAAATTGGTGATCTATTGGCTGAAGAAGGTTTCAAAGTAAGTCGCAATATTGTCAGAAAATTATTAAAGAAGAATGGTTATGTGAAGCGCAAGGCATTGAAAAAGAAGGCGGCTGGCGGGCATGTGAACCGCAACGCCCAGTTTGAGCGCATCGCTGAATTGAGAGATTTATATACAGCTACGGGCAATCCTGTCCTCAGCGTGGATAGCAAAAAAAAGGAACAGATAGGTAATCTGTTTCGTGAAGGTAAGGTCTATACCACTGAAACTGTCGAGGTTTTTGATCATGATTTTCCTTCCTTAGCCGAAGGTGTCGGCGTGCCTCATACACTTTATGACATGGCCCGCAACGAAGCTTACGTCAACATTGGGACGAGCCGTGACACCAGCGAGTTTTCCTGCGATTCGATTCGACACTGGTGGTACACCTATGGCATCCTGTACTATCCTGTGGCAACATCCATTTTAATGTTGATGGATGGTGGCGGTAGCAACTCCTCCAGACATTATATTTTTAAACAGGACTTACAGGCATTAGTGAAAGATATCGGCGTTGAAATACGGATAGCGCATTATCCACCGTACACGTCTAAATGGAATCCCATTGAGCATCGGGTATTCCCCCATATTACTCGCGCAATGTCCGGCATGATTTTAACCAGCCATCTATTTATGAAAGAGTTAATAGAAAACACAACTACAAAAGCAGGATTAAAAGTCTTTGTCTGTATTTTTAACAGGATTTATGAGACGGGCAGAAAAGTTATGGAGGGGTTTAAAGAATCAATGCGAATTGTATTTGATAAGCATCTCGGGCAAGTAACAGATATGACAAGTTTATTAGAACGATTAAATAAAGTTACACATAATGATCCAAGAAGAAAAGAAGTACTTGATTTTGCAAGAGTTCTTGGAAATTTTTTTACATCAGTAGAAGCGCCAGGTAGAATAGAAGGACCAGATCGTGAATGTATGACAGTACCTTGTACATCATTAAGTCAAGGAGATGTATCTTTAGCTGAAGCAGGTGGTATAAAACAAACACGCAAATTTTGTCGTGAATTTGCTGATTTACGCCCTGCTCAATTAGCTAATCAATTACAAGCTATAATAGATATGGCAGGAAATGCTGATATTATATTAAGAAATAGATATGGTGTTAATGCTAGATTTGCAATTTGGAGTCCATATGGACCTGGTCCTGCTGGTCTAAAACGTCTTTTTTTAATTTATGATGGAGTTATTGAACCACACCTTGCTGCACAATTAGCTGCTAATAATGATGCTGAATTAGTTGATGCATTAAATATTGTAACTGCTGCTGCTGGCGGAGGTACAATTGTTGCAGATGCAGTTGCTAGAGTTACAGTTGCATCTGCAACAATTCAAACTGTTGGTGCACGTGTTTTAAATCAAGGT
>CAIVGC010000172.1 GCA_903905335.1 uncultured Methylococcaceae bacterium | reverse complement strand
TCGGATGATTTTCAAACATACTCGTCAACGTTTCAAATTCTACGTCTGACGGACTTTTTACATAAAACATACAGGGAGCACTTTAAATGGCTAATTGGCCACCATTTTATTTGTTAAAAGACTTTTGATCGACTACTTAATATGTTAAAAGCCCCAGTTTTAACTGATGTATTTAAACTACACAGCAATCCGGGAGCAAGCAAAGTAATTTATATCGATTTTAATGGCCAATTAGTTTCAAAATCTGCTTGGTCGCCTACTACCGATATTAATGCACCTGCTTATGACTTAAGTGGTAATCCTGGGGTATTTGATGATAATGAACGCGCCAACATTTACAGTATCTGGGCAAGAGTGACCGAAGATTACCTTCCCTTTGATGTTGATATTACAACCGAGGAACCCGCCGCAGCCGCACTTGCAAAAACCAGCTCTACTGATAATAACTACGGCACACGGGTAGTCGTCACAAAAGCAGGCACTATTAACTGTAATTGCGGCGGTGTTGCCTATGTAGGTATTGTCAATTTAGTTAATGCCCAACAATATCAACCTGCGTGGGTGTTCCAGCAATCTCTTGCGAATAATGAAAAAAATATTGCTGAAGCTATCTCGCATGAAGCAGGACATACCTTAGGCTTATTTCATGATGGCGATAATACAACCGGCTATTACTTGGGTCACGGTACTGGCGCCACTTCTTGGGCACCTATTATGGGCGCGGGTTATTATAAAAATGTAACTCAATGGAGTGCGGGCGTTTACCCCAATGCTAATAACCAACAAGATGACTTGGCAGTTATGGCTGCAAGTGGTTTTCCAGCTAGAACCGATGATTATGGCAATGTTATTGCCACAGCTGCGACACTACCCTTGACTCTTGTAGGGGGCATAACAACCACACAGGCTTTTGGTATTATTGAAAGAAATACAGACAAAGATATGTTTGTATTCAATGCATCAGGAAAAGTGACTCTTAATATCGCACCCGCTAATATTGGCGCAAATCTTGATATTATTGCAACCTTATCAGATGCGCAGGGTAAGATTTTAGCAACCAGCAATCCTGTTGATTTATTGTCAGCGTCTATTAATACAACCGTTGCACCAGGCACTTATTACCTAACCATTGCTGGCACAGGAAGAGCTGCGATTACAGGCGATCCTGGTTATCCCATTTATGCAAGCCTTGGTCAATATCTGATCAGCGGGACTGTGGCAGGTGTGACAACTAATCCACCTCTTGCTCCGGTTGCCGACATCAGTGTCTTTAATGCAACAGGTACAGCACCTTTTCTAGTTAACTTTGCCTCAGGCAGCTCAGTGGGAAATGGTGCCATTAAATCCTATGCTTGGACTTTTGAACCAGGTAGTACATCGACAGTTGCAAATCCGGCTTATACCTTTACGAAAGTCGGTGTATTTCCAGTATTGCTAACCATTACTAATGAGTTTGGACTAACCAGCACGAAAGCACTCAGTATTACAGTACAACCCGCAGCTGTAACAACAGTATTACGGGTTAAAGCAATTAGCCTTGCCCTTAGCGCCACGCTTCCATTAAAGGCTATTGCAACCGTCACTGTATCTGATGGCAATGGTATTATTATGCCCAACATATTAGTTTCCGGTACTTGGTCAGGTTACTTTACTGGCAGCACTACTGGCATAACAAATAATCTCGGCGCTGCCACAATAGCATCTAATTCATTGCCAGCAACTGCGCCAACGTCAGGCACTGCCACATTTCAAGTTACTTCATTGGTGTTAACGCCAGCAAAAGCAGGAACTGTTGCTAAAGCGGCAGTTATATCACCAAATAATTATATTTATGATGCAACAAAAAATGCATTCACTTTAAAAACAATAACAAAGTAATAGCCTCTATATCAAATTGGAAAAGGGAAGCAAGAGCGTCCCTTTTTTAATTCTTTCATTTGTATAATCGAATTAAATCCGCCAATCTGCTCAGTTACAGAAAATATCTCACACTCTCAACAGCGACTAAACAGTCATCAACTTTTGGTTATGCCTCTTTAATAAGGGCTACCAACTTAAAGCGGGACAGCTTCAGCGCAGGCGAAAGACTAAGCAACTTAAGGCGTGACAGGTACTAGACTTAACCCTTTGCCCTTTGCCTTTCGTCCTTTGTCTGTGCTTAGAAGAGTCCTGTTTAAAAGTGAATGATTAAGCCAGTGTCCCGTCTTAAATTGGTAGCCTTAATAAGCATTTAACGTCAGAATCGATCATGTCGTTGTATAGGAATGATCGCTTTGTTATTCAACATTCAACACATCAAAAGTCGGGCAGGAAAAACAGCTGCCTGAGCTACGCACTCCATAGACAACCCCTCAAAAGATAGCCACTTAATAACTATCCAGTAAAATAGCCTTATATGATTTATAATCAGCCATCATGGTAAAGTTTACACGCTTAATAGCGACCTCTGTTGCAGAGTAACCAATATTATTTATCTAACCCTAAAGGTCATTACATGCAAGGCCAACGCTTAATACAAAGTCTACTGTTGATTTCTATACTGACCCCCAAGGCCGCCCTGCCCTTTACCCTGGCTGATATGGAAGTCAATTCGGCGCTTAATCAAAAGCTTGATGCCGATATACCAATACGTCTGGCTCCGAATGAAAAGCCCCACGATATTAATGTCAAAATGGCGGAACCTATCGTTTTTGAAGAACATAAAATAAAACGTCATTCGCTGCTTAATAATATCGAATTTAAGCGTATTGGTACTGCCATTCAAATAACCTCAAACAGCCCTATCAATGTGCCTAGTTTAGATTTCATACTCCAAGTCAATAGTCGCAAAGGGCCTACATATCAGCGCTACAAAATTACCTTTAATAAAAATGCAGTAGAAAATAAAGTCACTGTTCACTCCATTGAAGCAAGCAAGTTAATACCTGTTGCTATGAATGTTGATACGAAGCCCGTCGCTATTCCTCTGGCTACGATTGAAGATAGATTAAATAAGGACGATACCTTTGGTCCGATTCAAAAAACTGATTCATTAACAAAAATTGCCAAACATATCGCTAAATTAGAGGCTATCAAAACCAAAACAGTACTATCTGCTTTACGTCATAATAATCCAAATGCTTTTTATAAAGGCACTCATGGTGCTTTAAAAGTAGGTGAGTTTTTACATATCCCTGACTTTAAAGAACCTAAACCAGCAGAAGTTAAAGCGATCCAACCTACATTAATTCTCAACACAGCAGTAGAGCCTTTAAAAAATCCTACTCCTACTCCGCCAACTCCAATTCCCACACCGATCAATAAGGTTACATCTATCGCTGCTGCCCCGTTAGCTAACGATATGACTGTGCAACGGTTACAAACCAGAATCGAAAAACTAGAGCATCATGTTGAGCAAGTACAAATGGAGTTAGCCATCTTACAGACTCGAACACCAGCAAACCCAATTCCATCTATTACGCCTCGAGTAACTACAGAAACAGCACCTACTTTATATTTACCCGTGCAAGTTAAGCCCACTAGCCCTGCTGCTTTGATAAGCACAAAGACTAACGAAATCCCAAATATTCTCAATTATCCTAAGTTATTAATTGCGCTTTCAGTCACGCTATTATGTGTACTGACTTGGTTAAGCATACGTTTTGTTAAAGCTCGAGGCGGTATGAACAAAGAAAGCTCAAGAAACAAAGAGCCAACATTGAAAATAGATGATTTAGAGCCTGATTTACTCAATCTCAGAAAAACTTCAGACCCTGTAACACCTAGTATACTTAGTGCATCTAGTAACAGTTCCGATGAAGAGTACGATAACTTAGAGTTCAACTTTTTAACTTCTGAAGCAGATACTACAAAAATTAAAAAATTAAAGCGCTCAACCCGCTACCCTTCAGATATTAGCGATAATCTAAAGAAATAAGCTTATCCCAAGCAAGGTCCTGTACGCTTAAATCATTCAACCTATCAATCATTCACTTCTATGGTGCAAATAAACCTCAAGCTGGTTTATTTGCACCATAGAAACTGCTAACCTAAACGATCATTATCAGCATAAGCTATTGTATTTAAAGTTCTAATAACAGCCTATCAAACTGAAGAGTAGTTGGCACAGTTATCGCTTAAGATAAGGGATAACTTACTCTATAACACCGTAGGATTTATTATGACCCAAGCTTCACTGTTACCAGAAACGGGCCTTGCTGGTTTAAAAGAAAATTGGCGTAGTGATTTACTGTCCGGCTTTCTGGTTTTCTTAATTGCTTTACCTCTGTGCTTAGGTATTTCAATGGCTTCCGGTTTTCCGCCATCCGCCGGCATCATTACCGCTATTATTGGCGGCATCCTTGTTTCACGCATCAGCGGCTCATTTGTGACCATCAACGGCCCTGCTGCCGGCTTAATTGTAGTGGTATTAGGTGCGGTTCAAGAACTAGGTGACGGCGACGCAATGAGCGGTTATCGCTACGCCTTGGCCGCTATTGTTATAGCGAGCATCATACAAATTCTCCTGGGCATCTTTAAAGCAGGCCGCCTTAGTTCGTTTTTTCCTGCCTCAGTGATCCACGGCATGTTAGCCGCCATTGGTATCATTATCATGGCCAAACAAGTGCATGTTATGTTGGGTAATGCCCCAGAAAAGGGCAGCAGCCTATTTTCGACTATTGCTCAAGTGCCACACAGTTTGATGAATATGAATCATGAGGTCGCCATCATTGGCTTTACTGGACTCATTATTTTAATTATCTGGTCTAAGCTAAAAAACCATTTCTTAAAAATGATTCCTGCGCCACTGATTGTCGTGTTATCAGGCATGGCTTTGGCTCAATATTTCGACTTGGAACATGATCACTTGTATTTATTCCTACCTGATGCGAGCTTTTTACAGCATCATGAAGAAACCGTAGGACCTAAATTTTTAGTGACGATTTCTGACAACTTCATGTCCAGCTTTTATTTTCCTGATTTTTCTAAATTTGCCACACTAGAGTTTTGGGAAGCGGTGATTAGTATTAGTTTGGTGGGTAGCTTAGAAAGTTTACTCAGCGCTATGGCGGTGGATAAATTAGATCCTTACAAGCGCCACTCTAATCTGGACCGTGATTTAACAGCGGTAGGTATTGGTAATTTAGCGGCTGGTTTAATCGGTGGCTTACCCATGATTGCTGAAATTGTACGTAGTTCAGCCAATGTGTCTAATGGTGCGAAAACAGCTTGGGCTAACTTCTTTCACGGCTGTTTCTTGCTGTTATTCGTGGTTCTGTTTCCACGCTTAATTCATAGCATTCCTTTAGCTGCCTTAGCTTCATTACTAGTATTTACCGGTTATCGTTTAGCTTCACCCAAAGAATTCGCTAAGGTGATGGGCATAGGCAAAGAACAGCTATTTATGTTTGTGGTGACTATTATTGGTGTTTTAGCGACGGACTTATTGGTGGGCGTTGCTATCGGCATTTTAACTAAATTTACTATCCATTTGATTCGCGGAGTTAAACTCAATAATCTTTTTAAGATTCGTTACACTATCGAGGAAAAAGCTCCCAACTATTACGACGTGATTATTGAAGGTGCGGCTATATTTTCTAACTTTATGACTTTAAAAACTGAGTTAGCTAACATATTAGATGGCCAAACCATTGTATTTCAATTAAATGATACTTATTTATTGGATCATACGGTGATGGAATTCTTTCATGATTTTCAACATAATTATGAAGCACGCGGAGGCCGCTGCAAGTTTCTTGGTATCGAATATCATGACCCCTACTCTGATCATCCTTTAGCGGCTAGAAAACTTAAAGCTAGCTAGCATAAACACCGTAGTGACAGGTCTCGACCTGTCACTACAAGCATAGGTATCTACACAAATCGTCATCTAGGCAGGTGGGGTTGGCCTTGCCATCCAATTGCCATGGATGGCAAGGTTAGGTTAGGTTACACAAATAAAATTTCAGCGACTTGAGGCTAACTTGATCTGATTTTTCACATCCATGTGTCCTTGATTCCGGCAATCCCTGCCGGAATGACGCGACTTTTACTTGTGTAGATACTTATGCCCTACAAAGCGAGGATTTAAGACAAAGGCCGAGTTAATCTGAGATAACTCGGCCTTTTTTCGTTAAATATAAGCGCCTAATGATATAGTGTTAGCCTACAAGGCATTTACTCTAGGACAATTATGATTCAACCTTCTGTTTTGACTCTGCCAAAAACGGGCTTAGCCGGTTTAAAAGAAAACTGGCGCTATGATTTACAGTCCGGTTTTTTAATATTCTTAATAGGCTTGCCTTTATGTCTAGGTATCTCGGTTGCATCAGGCTTTCCTCCCTCAGCTGGCATTATTACCGCGATTATTGGTGGTCTATTGGTGTCGCACCTTAATGGCTCTTTTCTAACCATCAATGGCCCTGCCGCTGGTTTAATTGTGGTCGTTTTAAGTGCAGTGCAAACTTTAGGTGCCGGCGATGCGAGTGCCGGCTACCGTTATACTTTGGCGGCCATCGTTGTCGCCAGCCTAATACAAATATTAATGGGCTTTTTTAAACTCGGGCAATTAAGCGCCTTTTTTCCTGCTTCGGTGGTACATGGCATGTTAGCCGCTATTGGCATTATTATTATGGTGACACAAAGCCATGTTATGCTAGGAACCATTCCAGAAGCGGGCAATCTTTTTGCTATTATTGCCCAAATTCCTCACAGCCTAGCAACCCTGCACTTAGACGTAGCTTTAATTAGTTTTTTAGCGCTATTAATACTCATCATTTGGCCGTTAATGAACAGCAAAATTCCAGCCGCAATCATTGTTTTGTTAGTCGGAGCTCTCTTTGCCTGGCATTTTGATTTCGATAATAGTGCCGTC
>CAIVGC010000171.1 GCA_903905335.1 uncultured Methylococcaceae bacterium | reverse complement strand
TTCTAAAAAGCGCTTACGCTCGTATTCCTCTCCGCCATAACTGCGCACCACACGATGACCACTGACTAATTCTGAGGTGATATGCGTCATATCACCAATGGATTCTTGTATTTTCTTGCTGATACCGCGAAGACGCTTACTAACATAAGTCACCAGCACCACAATAATAGGCGCAATTGCCACAAAAACTAACGACAACATCCAACTTGAATAGAATAAATAAATTAATAATCCTATCGCGGTAAAGCCCTCTCGCACAAAGGTACGCACGGCATCGGTCGTTGCTTGAGTGACCTGCCCAACATTGTTGGTTATTCTTGAAATCATATAACCACTGTTATTGGCATCAAAATAACTGGTAGGCAGTCGCGTGTATTGGTCGAAGATTTCACACCTTAAGGCATGCACCACATTAGTCGATACTTTAGCTAGAAAATAATTGCCGATGTAAGCGCCTATACCATGAATGATAATTAACCCACTAAACAATAACGGCAAATAATACATGCCTTCCCTAGCTTCACTTTGTAGGGTATCAATAATGTGCTTAATTAATGCTGCGAATAAGGTCTGCGTGCCTGAGTACATCAAGAAGCCAACAATACTGATGGCAAAAAGACCACGATGTGGCTTTACATAGGTTAATAATCGCTTATATATTTGCGTACTGGCTGTTGGTTCTTTTTTCATAAACTTGAAAATTTGATTAACTTATAGCGTCATTATTGTACCGCCGCCCTTAAAGTTAGTAGGGTTAATTGAGAAACTGCTGTCTCATTTTATTAAATACACTCTCTGCAGAAATTGAAGCCATGCAAGGTGCATTATGTTGACAGGTTGAAAAATGCGCTAATTCATTGATACAAACACACGGCTCACTATGAATCAATTCTTCTGCCGCATAAATAGGAGCAGCATATTTTTCAGAATCCGCAGTTCCAAATAAACCCATCACCTTTACACCCAAACCAGACGCAAAATGAAGTGGTCCCGTATCACCAGAAATAACCAACTGAGCCTGTTTTAAAACGGCCAAAAACTCAGCAAGATTTGCCAATCGTGGCAAAGCAAAACAATCAGGAGCCAACAACTTAAGCTCTGCCAACAAAGCTTGCTCTCGATCGTTTGTTCCTACAGAAAAAGCTAAACGATAACCAGCCGCATTCGCTAACTGATAAAACTCATACCAACGAATAATAGGCCATTCTTTCTTGAGCTGTGACGTACCCAAGTGACAAATGATCGTCTGTTCTTTCAAAACAGCTTTAGCTCTTTCAGCCAAGGCTGGATTTGCTTCAATAGTTATTCGAACTAATTCAGGGGCTGGTACTGGTGTTTGCCAAGCCATAATTAACAATTGTAAATGACGTGCAACCCAAGCATTAGGCAATCTATTTATGGCTATTATTTCGGTATAAGCTATTCTTTTTATGAACTTTGGATTTGCATCTAGCGCAGCAAGACGTACCTTAGCACCAATCAATCGACTTAAAATAGCACCTCTATCATTACCCCCAAAATCAACCGAACGATCATAACACTCAGCCCGTAATGCTTTTATAAAAGGCAAGGATTCTGATATTTTAGCCTTGCCACGAGAGCGCGGGAAAGCCCACACTTTAGTTATCCAAGTTAAATGTTCAAACAAAGGCGCAGCTTCTTTAGCGACTAATACATGTAATTCTGATTCAGGATATTGGGTCTTTAAAGCCAGTAAAGCCGGTGTAATAAACACTGCATCACCTAAGTACTTAAATTGGATTGCTAAAATTTTAGACCGAATCATTCTTTATGCTTTTGTAAACAGTATAGTTTTAAATATTTATAATAAGTAGACTCAGCATTTGAAACAGCCAACATCAGCCCCTGCGCACCATCTAAAAAACCAACTTTAAGCCAATAAGTCCTATTAAATGTCCATACCCCTTTCAAAAGGGCTTTAATGATTGACGACCTAGCACCTTGATCATAAAGCATTTTTGAGCCTAGCGTTGAGTAACTATTTACCTTAACCAAGATTTCTTCTAAATCAACAGCGGTATCATGAAGGAATGGGGACACCAATCGCCCTACAGGAGCATCAACAATAACCCTCTCATGAACTATATCCACTGAAAACCGCGCCACATGCCTTACGAACAACCGCAACACATAATCAGGCCACCACCCACCATGGCGCATTTCCCTACCACAGTATCTTGATAATCGAGGTATCTCAAAAGCTTGGAATTTATTTTGCTGTAATGCCTGCTCTATTTCTGCACGTAGCTCAGTGGTGACTACCTCATCAGCATCAATAGATAAAATCCAATCACCTGTCGCTTTATTTAAAGCTCGCTGTTTTTGAATCCCGAAACCCGGCCAATCAGTCTCATACACTTTATCGGTATATTGCCGACAAATAGAGACCGTATCATCTTCACTTCCGGAATCTAAAACAATGATTTCATCAACCCATGATACAGAATCTAAACATCGACCAATATTTTCTGCTTCATTTTTTGTAATGATAACTACACTAAGCATCAGTTTTTCCAACGAATGGCTTAAAGCCACTAGCAAGAACACCTCCTAGTATGCAAAAAAATTTACCTTCACTTGCATCCATTAACAATGAATTAAATAAGCAACCTATAGTCATTGTTAATATCAACCCACGAAAAACCACTCCATCTTGGCTATTGCTTATTTTATAGGACTCTCTCCAACTCAAAACCCACATTAAAACTAAAACAATAAGTCCAATAATCCCTAGCTCTTGAGTAGTTAATAAAAATTGATTATGTGGATTAGGTACGTTGTTCATAGATAAATTATTTTTTTTAGCTTCTATCTCATATTCAATTGCAATACTTCCTGTTCCACCACCAAATAACAGATGTTTTTTAATTAAAGAAATAGTAGTTTTATACATTTCCATTCTTTGTCCAGCAGATGTTTGAACTCCGTTAGACTGATGAGCAGCAAGCTCTTGCTGGGTATCCAGCAAACGTGAATGAAGTTCAATTGGTAACATTTGTTGCAATGTAAATCCAATCAAAATTAAACCTAACCAATATTTAATTGCCTTTAAATTCCAGAATTCAAATGTAAACCAAACGATTAATGCCAACAAAATGATTTGGCCTGTACGTCCGTTAACTAAAAAAACAATATTAAATCCTGCCAAAATTACTAATGTTATCCAAAGAATTCTTTTAAACCCTGTTGACTTCGTAGCCCGCGCCATCATTAAATATGCAACAAAGGCCATAAATATTCCATGTGCAATTCTACCTTTGAATATAAAATAACCCTGACCGATATCTTCGTGTGGAATCAATCCTAACCATTTAAAATAAGAGGCAAGCAATACAATAATACTGCTAATAAGAAATGCATTAATAGCGTAAGCACGTACTCTACTGAGGCTTAAAACACTAACTATTAATGGTATAAGCAATAATTTTTCATACTTTAGTAAATATTTTAATCGGTCGTGCCAAGAAGCAGTCGAATACAGCGTCCCTAAGACATACAAAACAAATAAAACAATAGCAATAATAGCAATTGGGCTATTTGTTATGCGTTCAAATTTTATTTTATAGTCGCCAGATATCACCCAGAAAACCAAAATCCCTACTGATGAAATACTCATAAAAGCAGTAGGTAAATTAATACTAAAACAGGCAAAAATAATCAGCCATAAGGTAATATTTTGAGTCACTTCTAAATATTTAGCTTTCATTAATCTACTAATTTACCAAGGAGAAATGTTTGTTGCTCAACTCAACCCCGAACAACCTTTCTAATTTCATCGCCCAACGATGCTTAATTTCTCGATGGGTAGGCTGATAACTTAAATCAGGAAAAAAATCTTGCTCTGTTTCGGTCTTTAACCAAGTACTCACAATAGCGGGGTGCTGCCCCTTAAAAGTACTTAACGCTTGAGGATCAATTTGATACCCATTAAAAAGAGGATGATCATGCTGCCAATACTTACCGACACGTTTATTTTTTTCTCGCATCGCCGCAATACTTCGAACATAGCCATAATGATAAATGGGGGCATTCACTAACTTAGCCTTTGGATGTCGGCCTTGTTTGTTTTTAGTCATCACCACAAAGTACAAGCCATCGGGAGCCCATACTCGAATAGTATTACGAATAATTCGACACTCTTGCCGATACCATGCTGGACTGATAGCCAGCCACTTGGCACTACCAAAAAAATGATAATAATCAAAAGCTAGTGCCTCCACTTCAGGATTATTTAGGTATTGCTCCATGGCTTGACGAATCTTTGGCAAATCCTGTTCATGTAGCACTTCATCCCCCTCAAGATAAAAAGCCCAGTCGCCCGTACAGTTGTAATGCGCAATCATTTTTTGCTGCGCATAAACAAAGCCACGGTCTTGCATGTTTTCATTCCACCGAGTTTGAATGATGATAATTTTATCTGATTGAATTGCCTGTATTCTTTCTAGCGTATCATCCTCGCTATCCCCTACAGCAATAACAAATTCATCACATAAAGGTAGCGCAGATAAAATACTTTCTATAAAAGGATAACCCAACAATGACCCGTTACGAATAAAGGTAAAACAACTAATCTTCATATTTATACTTTCTTGACGTCAAGTTGGTTCTGCAAATTGAATCTAAACTTCAGCAGAATTCAACCAAAGATCATGTTTATTACATAAACTCAGCACATAAAGCGTGCCGCTATAATCTTTTAGTGTAAAGATCGATAAAGCAGCACTATCTTTAGTGGGATCAAACAGGTGTTCATCTAAAAACTTATGATTACTATCTAATAATACATGCTTAACAATATAGTGCTCGTAGCCTTTCATTTCATGAGCAGTCACTACTTTTACTGTGACCACATTGCCTAGTTTTTCTATATCAATGCTAGGTAAATGTGTGGCTACTTTACCACTCCAGCGCCCCGCATCTTCCTTGGTGTAATAAATATCACTGCTACCTTTAACTGGCTTATCAGCATTAGCTAAAACCATTTTAGGGACTACTACGCCAGAAATAACTCCAGCGGTACTTAAACGCATAAAATCACGACGTTCCATATTTGTTCTCTTTAAAAGTTAATTGTAATTCGATTAAAAGCGATTCAGATAACTATCCTATCACACACTAATCATTGCCTAAGCTCTGATAAGCTGCTTTTCTGGCTTTGACCAACCGCAATCCTTCACGAGCGGCTCTGAAACCCTTTAAGATAATAGGCGCTCCGCCTATAGCCACTGCATCTACTAAACAATACCAAGCCGCAACACCGCTAGGAGGATTGCCTTGCGGCAACCCTAATACCGGATCAATAGCGGCCCATTTCCAAGTTCCCACAGCGGTACCAATTAATTCCAGCCAAGTGGTAATAAAAAAAGCCGCTAGATAAACCATAGGCGAGCGACCTTTAAATAAATAAATCAAAAATACGCAAAACAGCAAAGCTCCAACATAATCGCCTTGCTCGGGAATACCACTAATTCCCCATAATGACCATAAGCCACACACGGCTAAAACAAATACTGTGATTTCTCTGGCATATCTTAAAAACAAACCCGAACGCGCCAAGGCCACTGCGGTTAAATACACCATACCATGCCCAGGTGGCACATAAGAGGGCACGTTGCCAAAACGATAGGTATAACCCCCCATATAAGGTGAGGCAAAATGTTCACCAATCGTTGCAAAAATGACAGCAATAACGACCTGTATTCTGACTTCTCTATTTTCACCCAGTAATAAGCCAATTAAAAAAACCCAACCGCTGACACCTAGTGCATTTTGTTTTTCTATACTGGCATCGGCATCACTGATTAAACAAACCGCTACACAAAAAAAAGTAAAGGCGGCTATCACATAATCACGCTTTTTATGGGGATAGAGAATACCTTTAATAGGGAAATGACTTAGCACAACAACCTTATCAAAAAAACTTACCATTAGCCTAAACAACTCCCTTAATATCATACAAATACCCAAGCTAATAATGCATATCTAACCAATTTTCCTGAAAATATCACTAAACAAGCAGGCAATAAAGGCAGCTTTAACCAACCACCGGCAAAACATAACGCGTCACCTATAATAGGTAACCAAGAAAAGAATAATATCCAAATGCCTCTTTTTTGAACCAATCCCAAGGCTTTTTGTTTATTTTCTGGCAATAACTTAGCGACGGGGAATTTTTTAGCCGCCATAACACCTAAGCCCCAAGTCGTCATAGCACCTAAAGTATTACCTACGGTAGCAATAGCGAGTAAATGAACAATGGGATGATGACCTTCTGATACTAAATAAGCCAAAACAGCTTCTGAACCACCGGGAGCAACTGTAGAAGATATAAAAGCACTGATAAACAGCCCCCAAACACCCGTTAATGTTTCTTGCATTTTTCTCTCAAAAAAAAAGCCCTGTAACCAAAGATAACAGGGCTTTTTAGGTTATTAGCCTTTATTTTTTAGGCAAAATCTTATGTTTGTTAGCAACAATTATCTTCATTAAGCTAGTTAGCCACTTTACTACTAAATCAAAACTTGTTCTTAGTAAGTCAAAAACATAAGTAACCACTTCTGCAGCACTCATACCTTTAAATTTTCGCGCTAAAAAAGGTGCCATCAGCAGTCCTATAGCCAAACCAATGACAGTTACACCGGTAATACTTGATTCATTAGGCGAGGGTGCTTTCACAGTAGGGGTTGCTGGTGGTGCAATTGCTGCCGCTATCGCAGCGGTCGCCGCATCTGCTTCAGCTTTAATAGCTAGCTCAGGTAAGGTAGCTTTGTAATCATCTGCAACAACATAAGCTGTCACGCCGGGAATACTAGGCAAATCACCATCACCTTTACCTACTTTAAGCTGGGCTTTCATGCCTTTTTCCATGTGCTGCGCGATATCGCAATGCACTAAATAGGTTTTATCACCCGGCGGTAAAATCAAGGTCCCTGAAATTTTTGAAGGCCCAGATGCTTCCAAGTGAAACATGCCTTGAGGATATAAATATTTAGGTAAACCATGCATCATCCATTGATGACGTATATGATCTTCGTTAACAAAATGCACAGTCAACTTAGTACAAGGCTTAAAGTTAAATTCTTGTGTATCAAATGCAAACATTCTGCCGGGAAATTTCTCAGCATATTTATGCCCAGCATGTACGGTAATTTCTTTGGTTTCTGAAATACGATCGCAGCCACCAGGTAAAGTGTCAGTATTTTGACCCATCACCATACCGCCCGCCATATCCATAAAATGGCCATCGCCGTGATTCATAAGCATACCATCATGATCTTCTAAATCCTCGGCCATCACCGAAACAGAAAAAAGCATCAACAGCATACTAACCGACAATAACTTTACCATTATTTATTTCCTCTTAATTTCTTAACAAAATCAACTATCCACATCAAAAACTAGGTCAGCTTTGCACTCAAAATCAATAGATATAAAGTGTTTAACTGACCTGTTTTTGTTAGTTATGCGGACATAAAATGCAACAATCTAATCAATCTTTAATTTTTGCAATGATTTCATCTACTTTACGCTTAAAACCTGCATTTGATAGATACAGTACATATAAGCCAGCAAAAGTAAAAAATGCATAAAGCATTAGGCTGTTATTACTTACTGATTGACCGCCTCCAGCATTAAAACCCATATGCATATCTAAACGCTCACCTTGGGTACGATTTTCAGTATCCTCAGGATCCGGAACTAAAGTAATATGAATTAAATATTGGCCTGGCTCAGGTACACCATTTGGTAGCTCTAACTTTACAGTACCTGATTTATGTTTTGCACTAGGCAGAAAATATACACGCGTGCCTTCAGGTTCTTTGGTGACTTCAAATTCAACCAACATTTTACGATATTTCATATCCTGATAATCAAAAACCAACTGTGTTAAAGTATCAGTACCAGGAAGTTTGCCGCAAAACTCTTCAGCCGGAAACGCCTTAGGCTGATAAGCTGTGTAATGAATCCAATGAGTAGGCTGTAATTCAAATTTGCACTGATCGGTGTCGGTGCCCTTTGCGCCGCCATGCGACCATACCGATGCAGAAAATAACAATCCAAAAAGCCCAAGACAAACCTTTCGTAATAATTGTGCTGTGTTCATAATTCCTTCCCGTTTCGATAAATACTTATTATTATATAATTTTTTTATGCTCTATTATGCTGACTTTAGCCAAAAATAATATACACAGCTAAGGATCATAGATATAGCAATGCAGACTCTAGCACACCCCTAAGGCTAAATAAAGAAATTGATAGAAAACTACGTACCTATAAACATCTAATTGATCATAGATCTCTAAGACTACCGCTTGAGAACAAAAAAAATAATATTATCCAAGATAATTACTGTCACATAAGGCGGCTTGTAAATAAAACATCCCTCATCAAGGTAGCTGAATCAGTAACTATTAATTCGCACCTTAATGCCAACAAATAGCAATACAGTTATTGTGCTATTGCTATCCGGCCTTGCTTTTCGTAGACTTAAGCTAACTAATTTAAACGGAGCCTTAAAATGTCGTCTTTGACAACCTCAAAAGCGTGGATTGCCCTACAAAATCATTATGATCTAACCAAAAATGATAGTCTGCGTGATGCTTTCAAAAAAGACATCAATCGATTCGACAAGCTTTCCATTCAGTTTAATGAAATTCTTTTTGATTATTCAAAAAACAGAATAACCGAGCAAACCAAGACATTATTAATTGATCTTGCTAAGCAAGCAGGACTCGATAAAAAAATTAAGGCACTCTTTTCCGGTGAAAAAATCAATACCACCGAACATAGAGCTGTTCTACATACTGCTCTGCGGAATCGATCTAATAAACCTATTTATGTTGATGGCCAAGACGTGATGCCTGATATAAATCGGGTACTCACAAAAATGCGTACTTTTTGTGCATCAGTACGCTCAGGTGAATGGAAAGGATATACAGGGAAAGCTATCACCGATGTAGTCAATATTGGCATAGGCGGCTCAGGTTTAGGCCCTAAAATGGTTTCTATGGGGCTATCATCTTATAGCTCAGCTTCTTTAAAAGTACATTATGTTTCTAATATTGATCAAATCAATATTGTTGAAGTATTAAAATGTCTTTCACCAGAAACCACTCTTTTTATCATTGCGTCCAAAGTATTTAATACTCAAGAAACCATGATGAATGCAAAATCAGCCAAAACATGGTTTCTAGCTGAAGCACAAGACTCAAAAGCTGTTGCCAAACACTTTGTGGCCATTTCAACTCACACGGAAAATGTCGCCGAGTTTGGTATTGACACCGACAATATGTTTGAATTTTGGGATTGGGTAGGTGGTCGTTATTCTCTATGGTCAGCCGTAGGCTTATCCATTGCCTTATATATAGGCATGGATAACTTTGAAGAACTCTTACTAGGTGCTTACGAAGCCGACTGTCACTTCGTTAACGCGCCTTTTGAAGACAATATACCGGTCATTATGGCCCTACTGGGTGTTTGGTATAAAAATTTATATAATGCAGAATCGCATGCTTTATTGCCTTATGATCAATCTATGCGTTATTTTGCTGATTACTTTCAACAAGGCGACATGGAAAGTAATGGCAAAAGCGTTAATCTGCAAGGCGAAAAAGTCGACTATAACACCGGCCCTATCATTTGGGGACAACCCGGCACTAATGGTCAACATGCGTTTTTCCAACTGATACACCAAGGCACTAAACTAATCCCTTGTGATTTTTTAGCGGCTGCTAACAGCCACTACAAACTTCCTGAGCATCATGATATTTTAATTTCAAACTTCCTAGCTCAACCTGAAGCCTTAATGAATGGCCTCACCGAGGAAGAAGTCAAAAAGAAACTAAGTCCAGAGCAACAAGCTGACAGCTTATTAGTAGCGTCAAAAGTATTTGACGGTAACAAACCATCAAACTCTTTTCTCTTTAATAAAATGACGCCTAAAAACCTAGGCTCCTTATTAGCTTTTTACGAACATAAAATTTTCGTCCAAGGCGTCATTTGGAACATTAATTCCTTTGATCAAATGGGCGTAGAATTAGGCAAAGTATTAGCTGGAGTCATTTTATCAGAACTTAAAAATGATGAAGTCATTACTACTCATGATTGCTCTACCAATGCGTTAATTAATCATTACAAACACTTACGAGAAGATTAATCAACGTCTAGCCTTAAAAAAGTCACGCAACAACTCAGAACACTCGTTCTCTAAAACCCCACCGACCCAGTTAATATGATGATTTAAAAAACTGGCGTCGGAAAGGCTCAGAGCATTACATACAGCGCCTCGCTTAGCGTCATAAGCACCAAATACCAGTCGATTAATACGCGCATGACTAATGGCTCCCATACACATAACACAAGGCTCTAAGGTCACATAGAGCGTAACAGACCCTAAGCGGTAATTTTCCAATGCCAAGCCGGCTGCTCTTAAGGCGACTATTTCAGCGTGAGCCGTTGGATCATGACGATCAATTACTGCATTCCAACCTTCTGCAATACAACGATTATCTTTTACAACAACAGCACCTACAGGTACTTCACCCTGTTCTTCAGCTCGTTGAGCCAATCTAAACGCATAACGCATCCATGCTTCATCAATACTAGGATCTATCTCCATAACTGGTTTCTACTTTAGTTGCTAGTTAATATTGCGCAGTTACGTCGTCGACTTAATCTCGTTTGCCGCGCCGAGCACCGCAGGTTTTGTCGGGATTAGCCCGAAGGGGCGCGGCATGGATGCCGCGAGGCGGTAGGAGGGCAGGAAGCCCTCTCTACCGACCCCCGACAAAACCGAGGAGCGCAGGAAGAAGCGGCCACCGAGCCGCCTTTTCTTTGGGTACTTTCTTTTGGCGGAGCAAAAGAAAGTACCTCGCCTTCGGGTGCGAATACCCGATTAACACATCGTCGCGATAGCGACCTCATTATTTGTTTTTAAACCGATGAATAACTAAGTAAAACCAGTAAATAATCACTGCAATTTAGAGGTTCGTAAAGTAAAGGTAACAGGACCATTATTAATTAACGTCACTTGCATATCAGCACCAAATTGACCAAATTGCACTGTAGGATACACAGTTAAGGCAACCTGTTGCAGATAACTAAATAATTGCTGCGCTTGTTC
>CAIVGC010000170.1 GCA_903905335.1 uncultured Methylococcaceae bacterium | reverse complement strand
GCAACCCAACTGGGGCTTTAGCAGTTTTTAATAAAGTTACACTCGAGTTTTTAATCATCCATTTTTTATGTATAGGAGCTAACATGCAAGCCTTTGTTAAAAATATCGCAGAAGAAAATCACAATCAAGCTACGCATTTATTGTGCATACTGCATGCTATACAAGCTCATTATCATTACATTCCAGAGCCTGCCATAGAGCAACTGGCAAGCTTATTAAACATAGAACGCACCCAAATCATCGGCGTTATTGAATTTTATAGTTTTTTTCATCTAACACCGCGTGGGCGTTACGAACTATTAATCAGCGATTCTATTACCGACCATCTAATAGGCAAGCACGCGATCACCGACTATTTATCAGAAAAATTACACATAACTATCGGTGATGTTCGAGCTGATGGCGTTGTCAGCTTGGAGAATACCTCTTGCACGGGTCTCTGTGACCAAGGCCCTGCAGGCTTAGTGAATGGTTATGCCCTACCTCGCCTTGATCGTCCTCGTATCGATCAAATTAGCACACTGATCAATCAAGAAACGCCTATTGAGCTATGGCCTAAAGAATTGTTTCAGATCGAAGATCATATTATTAAGCAAGGTTTATTATTAAGTCATCCGCTTACAGCTGGCGATGCTTTGCAAGCAACTTTTAAACGCGGTTTAACAGCTACTTTATCAGAGATCGATGCCTCAGGTCTGCGCGGCCGAGGTGGTGCTGGCTTTAAAACCGCCAGTAAATGGCAATATTGTCTTGATGAACCTGAAAGCCAACGCTACGTAGTCTGCAATGCCGACGAGGGTGAGCCCGGCACTTTTAAAGATCGCGTACTATTAAATAGTTATACTCAACAGGTTTTTGAAGGCATGACCGTTTGTGCAGCTCTTATAGGCGCACAACAAGGCTTTTTATATTTACGTGGTGAGTATTTGTTTTTGTACGATAAGCTGCAGAATATACTCACCGAACGCAGGCAACTAGGCTTATTGGGCAATAACATACTCAACAGTGGTGTACATTTTGATATTGAGATCTGCTTAGGTGCAGGCGCTTATATCTGCGGTGAAGAATCAGCTTTAATCGAATCGCTAGAAGGAAAAATGGGCATTCCGCGTAATCGCCCGCCCTATCCAGTGACTCATGGATACTTAGGCAAACCCACCGTCGTTAATAATGTAGAAACTTTTTTAGCCGCAGCAGCCATAGCTCATCATGGCGGCGACTGGTTTGCCAATAACGGCACCGAGAAATCTAAAGGCACAAAAATCCTTAGCATTAGCGGAGACTGTGCTCGCCCCGGAATTTACGAATATGAATTCGGGACCACCATCGATACCATCCTAAATGATTGTGGTGGTGCAGAGGAGTTACTGGGCATACAAATCGGCGGCCCTTCTGGGTTATTTATTTCTGAGCAAGAACTACAACGCAAGCTGGCTTTTGAAGATTTAGCTACTGGCGGCTCTTTTATTGTCTTTAATAAACAGCGTAATTTGCTGGATATCGTTAATAATTTCACGCGCTTTTTTGCGCATGAAAGTTGTGGTTTTTGTACGCCTTGCCGAGTCGGCACCTCTTTATTGAAGAATCAGCTAGCTAAAATTGTTGACGGTCATGGTTCAGCTGGTGATGTGGTAGCTCTTGAAGAATTATGTGCTTTAGTTAAGAACTACAGTCATTGTGGTCTTGGGCAGACGGCTGCCAACCCCATTATAAGTACCTTGGCTCGTTTTCCTGAACTTTATCAAAATCGCTTGAAAAACATCAGTTATGAACCCGGCTTTGATCTGGATGCTGCCTTAAAAACTGCAAGACAACTAGCTAATCGTAACGATGACGCAGCGCATTTAACGCAAGTGGAGCAAGACTGATGACTAAAACTATCCGTATCGATGGCAACATCATCCCCTTTGAAGAAGGCCAAACTATTATTGAAGCGGCGACATCTGCTGGTATTTATATCCCACATTTATGTCATCATCCAGAATTTACGCCGCATGGCAGCTGTAAGCTGTGTACGGTTAAGGTTAATGGTCGCAACTGTTCAGCCTGTACTTTCCCCGCTATGGAAGATCAAGAAATCCTTAATGATACCCAAGAACTGCAAGCAGATCGGCAAAAAATAACCCAAATGCTCTTTGTGGAAGGCAATCATTTTTGCCCCTCTTGTGAAAAAACCGGTAACTGCCAATTACAAGCTGTGGCCTATCATTTGAATATGCTAGACAGTCATTTTCCGCATTTTTATGCACACAGAGAACTGGATGCTAGTCATGCTGAAGTGTTAATTGACCATAATCGCTGCATTTTTTGCACTTTATGCGTCAGAGCCAGCCTAGAACATGACGGCAAAGACGTATTTGCTGTCAGTGGTCGAGGTATCAATAAACATCTCATCGTTAATACAGAAAGTGGCTTATTAAAAGACACTAATTTAGCGGCGACTGATCTGGCAGCTCATATTTGCCCTACCGGTGCCATATTGATTAAACATACAAGCTATCAAGTACCTATTGGTGAGCGTATTTATGATCACCAACACATCGATCAAGTCAGTTTAGCGGCGGAGCAAAGTGATGAAAACTAAAATAAGAATCGCCACTACCTCATTGGCCGGTTGTTTCGGCTGTCATATGTCGTTGTTGGATTTAGATGAACGTTTGGTACCACTAGCCGAGCTCATAGAATTTGATCGTTCACCGTTAACTGACATTGAGCATTGTACAAATTGTGATATTGGCTTAATTGAAGGTGGAGTCTGTAATTCTGAAAACGTGCATGTGTTACGCGAATTTCGTAAAAATTGCAAAATTCTGGTCGCTGTGGGTGCTTGCGCCATTACCGGAGGACTACCAGCTATGCGTAATTTTATACCGCTAGAAGAGTGTCTCGCAGAGGCCTACATACATGGTATAGGCGTAGAAAATGCACAAATTCCGAATGATCCAGAGTTACCCCTATTACTAGATAAAGTTCGCCCTTTACATGAAGTGGTCAAAATAGATTATTACTTGCCGGGTTGCCCACCGTCAGCCGAGGTATTTTGGACGTTTCTAAATGATTTGATTGCAGGCCGCGAACCTAGCTTGCCTTATGAATGTGTGCATTATGATTAGCTAAGATTACTATCATAACGCGCTAAACTTTTATTTACAGACGTAATAATATTGATTTACTCTCGTTTGCCGTGCTGAGCACCGCTGGTTTTGTTGGGATTAGCCCGAAGGTGCGCAGCATTGATGTCGCGCGTCAGTAGGAGGGCAGGAAGAAGCGGCAATCGAGCCGTCTTTTCTTTAGATACTTTCTTTTGGCGGCGCAAAAGAAAGTATCTCGTCTTCGGGTGCGATAGTGATTTCATTATTTGTTTTTTTAAATCACTGAATGGCTGCCAACATCTGTTATTAATAAATTTTAACTTAGATATCTATAATTATGGTCTAGTAATAACAAGTATAACTAACGAAAACCGACTATTGATTGACTAAACAGGCCATCCTCGTAGAAAATACCTGTCTTTTTAGCCAAATAACAACCTAAGCAAGTATGGATAACCACGTTACTCCCCCAAACAGTTTAGTGTCCGTACGTAATTTGTCATTTTCTCGCGGAACTACGAAAATTTTTGACAATATTTCACTCGATTTCGAACGTGGTAAAATCACTGCCATTATGGGGCCTAGCGGCACAGGAAAAACCACTTTACTAAAACTGATAGGCGGCCAACTATACCCAGACCAAGGCACAATTAGCGTTGATGGCGAAAATGTCCATCAATTACGCCGTACTGAGCTATACAATTTACGTAAACGCTTAGGCATGCTTTTTCAAAGTGGCGCACTGTTAACAGACATGAATGTTTATGATAACGTAGCTTTTCCACTTCGCGAGCATACGCATCTGTCTGAATCCATGATACGCACCTTAGTGCTCATGAAGCTACAAGCGGTAGGATTAAGAGGAGCACGGAATCTAATGCCAAATGAACTATCGGGGGGCATGGCTAGACGTATTGCCTTAGCTAGAGCGATAGCTTTAGATCCCATGATGATTCTTTATGACGAACCTTTTACTGGCCAAGACCCCATTTCAATGGGCATCTTAGTACACTTGATTAAGTCGCTTAATACTACTTTAGGCCTTACCAGTATTATCGTATCCCATGATGTTCATGACACTTCGGCAATTGCAGATTACATTTATGTCTTATCAGGTGGGAAAATTATCGGACAAGGAACACCCGATGAAATTAAGCAATCAGAATCTGAATGGGTACAACAATTTATGACCGGTGCTGCGGATGGTCCTGTTCACTTTCATTATCCAGCGAAAGATTATGTCGATGATCTGTTATCATCAGGAAAACGTTACTAATGATATTATTAATAATTTAGACATTAACTTTAAGTGAAATAAACTAACAACATGCCAGCATTCTTAGAATATTTAGGTCACAGTACCCGCATCAGTTTTACCAAGCTAGGACGAGCCAGTTACTTTTTAGTGCAAATTTTAGCCGGGATATTTAGCTTATTAGCGCGACCACGCTTATTACTCAAGCAACTCTATTCTGTAGGCGTATTATCCTTTTTGATTATCACTATTTCCGGCCTTTTTGTCGGCATGGTTTTAAGTTTGCAAGGTTATTACACGCTTTCTGACTTTGGTGCAGAAGAATCATTAGGGGTGATGGTCGCTGCGTCTTTAGTCAGAGAATTAGGCCCCGTAGTTTCAGGACTCCTTTTTGCTGGTCGAGCAGGTTCTGCATTAACGGCAGAAATTGGCTTAATGAAAGCTACTGAACAGCTATCCGGCATGGAAATGATGGCCATTGACCCTATTCGGCGTATTATTACACCACGTTTTGTCGCAGGATTAATTTCCATGCCTTTGCTGGCCGCCTTATTTAGTGCCGTGGGCATTATCGGTGGACAAATGGTCGGTTGTGGTTTGCTAGGCGTTGATGAAGGTGCCTTTTGGTCACAAATGCAGTCCGGCATTGACTTTAAAGATGACATTATTAATGGTGTCATTAAAAGCCTAGTTTTTGGCTTTGTTAGTTCTTGGATAGCCTTATTTGAAGGCTATGATGCCATTCCTACCTCGGAAGGTGTTAGTCGAGCAACGACCCGCACCGTGGTTAATTCAGCTTTTAGTATTTTAGGTCTGGATTTTATCTTGACCGCACTCATGTTTGGAGAACATTAATGCAGCACACCAGCACCCAAGACACTCTCGTTGGCCTTTTTGTCGCCTCAGGTATAATCGGTTTGTTTTTTCTTGCCATGCAAGTCAGTAATTTAAGCTCTTTTGTTAGCGAAGATAGTTATACCATAACGGCGCGCTTTGGAAACTCTGGGGGCTTAAAAATCAAATCACCCGTTTCTGCCGCGGGCGTTAAAATTGGCAGAGTAACCGCTATTAGCTTCGATCAAAAAAGCTTTGAATCTGTCGTTAAGATGAATATCAATTCTAAATATAACGCCCTACCAGATGACACCACTGCCAGTATATTTACAGCAGGTCTATTAGGTGAGCAGTATGTTAATTTAGATGCTGGTGGCTCAGAAACTCCGCTTAAAAATAATGGTAAGATTGAAATTACCCAATCTGCAATTATTCTCGAAAAAGCCTTAGGGCAATTTCTATTCAAGTCTGCGGAAGAGAAAAAGTGACCCAATTGAATATTATTGCTCAAGGCGATGGGCATTTTATAATCGATGGTGATTTAACTTTTGCAACGATAAATCAGAAAACCATCAAATCAGTTGCCTTTTTAACGACTGCTAAACATATCACCATTGATTTAGGTCGCGTAGTTAGCACTGATAGTGCTGGATTGGCGCTTATGATTGAATGGATAAAATATACTAGGCAGCATCGAACTCAAATCACATTCAAAAACATTCCCGATCAATTGCTTAATCTTGCCAAACTCAGTGGCTTTGATAAGACTAGCCATTTTGTTACGCAACCAGTAATGGGGTAAGTTTTTACTATCCTTTCTATTATAAAGACACTATAAAAGCATCTCATGGATAAATTAATCATTACTGGCGGCTCATGCCTTTCCGGTGAAATCCGTATTTCTGGCGCTAAAAATGCCGCTTTACCGATATTGGCAGCAACCTTGCTTTCAGACAAACCTGTCAGCGTAGGCAACATTCCCCATCTACACGACATTACTACCACCATGGAGCTTTTAGGTCGTATGGGCGTCCGTTTGGTAGTCGATGAAAAAATGAATATCGAAGTCGACAGCAGCACTATTAATAGTTATGTCGCACCTTACGAGTTAGTAAGAACAATGCGCGCTTCAATTTTAGTACTGGGGCCTTTATTGGCGCGCTTTGGTGAAGCCCATGTCTCTTTACCGGGTGGTTGTGCTATCGGAACTCGTCCTGTTGATATACATATCAACGGCCTTATCAAAATGGGTGCGGATATTACCGTTGAAGGTGGATTTATTCATGCTAAAGCTACGCGCTTAAAAGGCTGTCGCTTAGTCCTTGAACAAATCACAGTGACCGGCACTGAAAATTTATTAATGGCGGCGACCTTGGCAGAAGGTACAACCATTATTGAAAATGCTGCTAAAGAACCTGAGGTGACGGATTTAGCTCTGTTCCTGAATGCTATGGGCGCTAAAATCACTGGCGTAGGTACCGATGTTTTAATTGTAGAAGGTGTAGATAGCCTAGGTGTTGAAGACCTGCACTATGACATACTCCCTGATCGTATAGAAACTGGTACTTATTTAATCGCTGCGGCGATTACTGGCGGAAAAGTTAAGCTTAAAAATACTCGTCCTGATATTTTAGATGCTGTTTTAGAAAAATTGGTTGAAGCCGGCGCTGAAATTACTACAGGTGAAGATTGGATTGCTCTGGATATGCATGGCAAAAAACCCAAAGCGGTTTCTCTGCGCACAGCACCATACCCTGCATTTCCAACCGATATGCAAGCTCAGTTCATTGCACTTAATTGTATTGCTGATGGTGTAGGTATTGTCACCGAAACAATTTTTGAAAATCGTTTTATGCACGTACAAGAGTTACAACGCATGGGCGCCGACATCAAACTTGAATCGAATACCGCTATTTGTACCGGCGCTAAAAAATTAACAGGCGCACCTGTAATGGCAACTGACTTAAGAGCGTCAGCTAGCCTTGTTGTTGCTGCATTAGCCGCTGAAGGCGATACGCTAGTTGATCGTATTTATCATATAGATCGGGGTTATGACCACATCGAAGAAAAGTTGTCGCAATTAGGCGCAACTATTCGTCGCGTACCTAACTAAGGTCTGATTATGCTAACTATAGCCGTATCTAAAGGCAGAATTTACGAAGAAGCCCTACCCTTGCTGGCCGAAGCGGGCATCGTACCAACTGATGACCCAAAAACCTGTCGCAAGCTCATTTTACAAACTACGCGTGATGATGTGCAGCTCGTTATCATCCGCGCTACTGATGTACCAACTTTCGTAGAATATGGCGCCGCCGATATAGGTATAGCTGGTAAAGACGTATTAATAGAACATGGTGCCGATAGCCTATATGAACCATTAGATTTAGGTATTGCTTGTTGCCGTCTTATGACCGCAACGCGGAAAAATGCTCCGCCCATAAGCGGACGTGTTCGTGTTGCCACAAAATTCGTCAAAATAACTGAGCGTTACTTTGCTAATTTAGGTATTCAAGCAGAAATCATTAAGCTATACGGCTCTATGGAACTTGCACCATTAGTAGGTCTAGCGGATTGTATTGTTGACTTGGTCGACACAGGCAATACCCTAAAAGCCAACGACATGGAACCTCGTGACTTAATTATGAATATAAGCTCGCGCTTAGTCGTTAACAAAGCCGCTATGAAAATGAAAAATGCAGCCATTGTTGAGTTATTGGCGCAATTTGAACGAACTTTGGCAAAACGTAATTAAATAGTCGTTATTCATTGTTAATGTGCTCTTTGTTTTTTCAATGAAAACTTCACTCAATCTTCATTTACTCGAACTTGTTTAGCCCTCATTAATATGCCAGATCTAAGCCTACAAAAACTAGATGCCAACGCCACTGACTTTGATCAGCAATTAAAAACTTTGTTAGCGTGGAATGAAACAGATGATTTAGATATTCAACGCCGCGTATTAGAAATTATTGCTGATGTACGACATAACGGTGATCAGGCCCTGATAACTTATACCAACCGTTTTGATAACCGCGAAATAAACGCTGCTACTGAACTCGAATTATCTAAAGATGTATTGAATTCAGCCTGGGAGAATATTCCTGTTGAACAAGGCCAAGCCCTGCAAGCGGCAGCCGATCGTATACGCGCCTATGCCGAACATCAAAAACTAACATCATGGCAATACACTGAGGCTGATGGTACTATTTTAGGTCAAAGAGTAACGCCCTTAGATAGAGTGGGACTTTATGTTCCCGGCGGAAAAGCAGCTTACCCCTCATCAGTATTAATGAACGCTATTCCCGCCAAGGTGGCTGGCGTAGGTGAATTGATCATGGTAGTGCCTGCACCTCAGGGTGAAACCAATGAATTAGTACTAGCAGCCGCCTATTTAGCTGGCGTAGATCGAATATTCACTATTGGTGGCGCACAAGCTATTGCAGCATTGGCTTATGGCACACAAACCATACCTGCGGTCGCTAAAATAGTCGGTCCAGGCAATATTTATGTCGCTACCGCAAAAAAAATGGTCTTTGGCGTCGTTGGCATTGACATGATTGCCGGTCCTTCGGAAATATTAATTATCTGTGATGGCAAAACCAATCCTGACTGGATAGCCATGGATATGTTTTCACAAGCAGAGCACGATGAAAATGCACAAGCCATTTTAATCAGTGACGATGATGACTTTCTATTGGCCGTACATCAGAGCATTGATAGGTTACTACCTACCATGGAACGTGCCGAAATCATTAAGGTATCGCTATCAACACGAGGTGCTTTAATCAAAGTTAATGATTTAACACAAGCAGCTGAGGTTGCTAATCTTATTGCACCAGAACATTTAGAACTTTCTGTTGAAGACCCTCAAACCTTAAGTTTGAGTATACGTCATGCAGGCGCTATTTTCATGGGACGCTATACTGCTGAAGCTTTGGGCGATTATTGTGCAGGTCCTAATCATGTATTACCAACATCAAGTACTGCGCGTTTCTCATCACCCTTGGGTGTTTATGACTTCCAAAAACGTTCTAGCATTATAAACTGCTCT
>CAIVGC010000169.1 GCA_903905335.1 uncultured Methylococcaceae bacterium | reverse complement strand
CATGTAAGTAATCTTTGTTAATTTGTTTACTGAAATCGTACTAAAAAAAATTACATTTGATTTTATGGTTAGTTAACTTGACTTTTAATTTACCCACTACGATTCACATAGAGCCAAATTAATGTGTTAACGGGGGAGTGATCTTATACAGAAGAGGCAGGCTCATAATGAGTCTTGGTCGATTACTATTTTAATAGTAAGGTTTAATGCTGATAAAAGCAAAAAACAATTATTTATTTTTCAATGTTTATAAGCAAAGAGCTTCTTGAGAGTTAATAAGTGATTCTAAAACCTAATTGAGCGCCGCGCCCTGGTTCAGGAGAGAAATTGCGTAAATAAGACACCGAATTACGAATATTTTCATTAAGCAGATTATTGCCTTTTAGATAAATCATAATGTTAGTGTCATGATAGCGCTTAATTTGATACTCACCAGCCATGGTTAATAAATAATATCCGGCTGTAGTCGTATCATTAGCGCCTATATCATTTTGTGCTTGGGCACGCGTAAAGCGTAAATTACTTGACCACTGTTGTTGACTATAATCCCATTGAAAGCCAAAGCGTAATGGTGGCAAGCGTGGCACATTGCCAGCGCCGTTAACAAATTGACCTCTTGTATAGTCGCTAAATAAAGTTAGATCAACAATGCCGTAGCGATTTTCCATAATGGGCAAGATGAGCTTGGTTTCGTAACCTCTAAAAATAGCATCAGCCTGCATACTGCCTGTAACAGGAGTACATGCAGCAGTAGGGGAGGCCACACTACATTGTGCATTGCTTAAAGTTTGCGAATTTAACGTCGGTACAAAGCCGGGTGGTACGAAGTCTCCGGTGCGCTGTTGGTAAATATAATTATTTGCCCAGTTATTAAATAAATCTAATTCACCTCGCACGCCGTGAGCTTTAAACTTATAACCTAAATCAAGGTTGTAAGACGTTTCCATTTGCAGATTAGGATCACCTAATTCATAACTACGTGTGGCATCGTGAAAACCATTCGAAAATAGCTCTTGAACTTGCGGAGCACGTTGCGAGCGAGTAACGCCCATATTAAAACTGTTGATTTTATCCAAGGTCCATAAGGCCGATACTGAGGCACTGACAGGCGTGTAATTGTAATTTGAGTTAACCATGCTACCAAATGGGGCAATATAGCTAGTGCTTAGCGTCGGTGTAAGCGCTGAGTTTTCAACGCGCAGTCCTGCTTGATAGAGCATAGAGCCCACATTAACAGATTCTAAACCAAACACCCCAAAACTGTTGGTTTGGGTGGCCGGTACAGTAAGAGTCGTTGCGCTATCAACTAATGCAAGATCAGCACTAGGTACGCCGCCAGATGGAAAATTGAACGCCGTAAATTGACTGGAAGTCGCTTGAAAACCAATGCTGCCTTTAAAAGGCCCGATATCTTTATGCGTTAATTCGATACGACCTTCATAGGTTTTATTGCTAAAGGCCGTGCTGGGACTATAAGGAATGCCCGGCACACCACCGGAAAGTTCAGTATGATAATAATCAGTATAACCAAAGCGCATGGCGAGTTTTTCGGCAAAACTAAAAGGCTGATTTACTTCACTCTTAAAATCATACTTGTTTTGGCGTTGATCAATACGGGTATTAGGGTTTACATAATCAATGTCATTAGAGCTAAAGGTTCCGCCGTCGGGAGCAATGCCATAATTATTATGTGACTGATTAAAGCCAAGTCCTACAAAGCCTTTATCATTAATATAAGAGGCGCCCGCTGCACCGTTAAACGTTTCTGAAAAGGTATTGGCTAGCGTGCCATGGCCGTTATTGACCACAGTCAAAGTAGGATCGAGTGCCTGTGCTTTAGGAGTATCTATGGCAGTACCTGCGATAGACATATCGCCGCGCTCACGAACTAAGCCATCTAAATGATAAGCCCAATGGCCTTTGCTACCTTCTGTTTTCAAAGCAGAACTGGATTCGTTAGTGGCCGAATCTAGACGCTGATCAAACACCACATTGACAGGCTTAGTATAAAGATGGGTAGGAATACGATTGTCGATAATATTAACGACGCCGCCTATAATACCACTGCCATATAGCAAGGTCGCAGGACCTTTAAGCACTTCAATGCTCTCGGCCATAGCTGGTTCAATACTGCTTGCATGGTCGGGGCTTAATTGAGACACATCATTACTGCCGATACCATTTTCCAGTACCTTAACTCTAGGCCCACTTTGGCCACGAATTACCGGCGTACCGACACCAGGGCCAAAAGATTGGCTAGTAATGCCAAGTTCTTCCTTTAAGGTATCGCCAATAGTATTAGCCATTTTTAGGGTGAGCTCATCACCTGATAGCTGAGTAATGGGTAGGGTTGAATTTGAAAGTTTGCTTGCTAAGGGTGAGGTGACAATAATAGTTTCAAGATTAGTTATAGATTCATCGGGGGCTAACGCTTGCAACACGCTTTGCTCATCAGCATGGCTAGGCAAAGCAAAGCTGCTAATAGAGATGGTCAGTAATATGAATTTTTTGTACATCATTGATCCCAATAGTTGTTACAACATAACATTGTTACAATATAACATATCTTAAGGTTGGCGAACTATCTATAAATTATCTAACTGATGTTACGCAGCCATTCAGCGGCTTATAAAAAACACAAATGAGATCGCTATCGCGACGATGTGTTAATCGGGTAATCGCATCCGAAGGCGAGATACTTTCTTTTGCGCAGCCTTTAGAAAGTATCCAAAGAAAAGGCGGTTCGATTGCCGTTTCTTCCTGCCCTCCTACCGACGCGCGGCATCCATGCCGCGCCCCTACCTGCTAATCCCAACAAAACCTGCGGTGCTCAGCGCAGTAAACGAGAATAAAAAAACGTTACTACGTAACATCAGTTATCTAATTAAAACGTAATAGGCTTTAAGGAAGTTGCTGTTTCAAAAGACAAACAACAGCTTGGTTGTATACAAAAACAGGAGTATCTACAGTTAAGGTTTTTTGGTGATAGCAATAGTTGTGTGTCATAAAATACAGCAAAATCCTATTGATTGATTGATTGATTGATTGATTGATTGAAGGTAATAGCGCTTGTGGGTAAATGCTTACTTTTTTACAGGTAAATTAGACTATTACTAGGCAGAGGCATATAGTAGCCGGCAATTAATTTTAAAATATGCTGTTATCTTAGCATTTAAACACGGCACTTATACCTAATGATCATGCAGACTCGATGAAAAGTAATCTACCTGTTACAGATGTTGAATATGTACTTAATGATACCGATTCACTTATTTCAACGACAGATTTAAACGGTCAAATCACTTATGTTAATAGTGATTTTATTAGGATTACGGGTTATACCAAAGATGAGTTGATCGGTGCGCCGCATAATATGGTGCGCCATCCCGATATGCCAGCAGAAGTCTTTGAGGATATGTGGGCATCCTTTAAAGCCGGTCGTCCATGGAGCAGCATTGTTAAAAATCGCTGTAAAAATGGTAATTATTATTGGGTTGTCGCCAATGCAACGCCTGTGTATGAGAATAATGAGTCGATAGGCTATATGTCTGTGCGCACCAAGGCCAGTACAGAGCAAATTCATGCAGCTAGTAGTGCCTACCAAAGTATTCAAGCAGGAAATGTTGCTAAGCTCAAGATACAAGATGGCAAGATAGTAAGATCCACTTGGTTTAATCAGCTTATAAAGGTAACTAAACTAAATTATTTTTCTATCAAAGCCCGTATGGTGATAGTCACTACGATGATGTCTATTTTATTAATAGGCATCGTTAGTTTGGCTTACTTAAGTTTGAATATTACCAATGATAATCTGCGTTCTATGTATCATGATCGGGTAATGCCGATGAGTCAATTGGGCAGCATTCGGGAATTATTGGTACAGAATCAATTTAAGTTGATGGCCATCTTGGTAAGACTTGATAGTGGAATCTTAGCTAACTATAGCGCTGCGATAGAAAAAAACAGCACTGACATTGATAGTCTTTGGAAGGCTTATTTGCAAACGAATATGCTACCAGAAGAAAAACTGCTCATTACGAAATTTAGTGAAGATTATCAAAATTATATAGATCAAGTTATTCAGCCTGGGCTTACGATATTACGTACTAATAATGGAGACTTAGCGCGCCATATTTTTAATATACAAGCTTCGTTTTATGAGCCGTTAGACGGTGATATCGATAAATTGCTGCAGTTACAGGTTGAGGTAGTTAAGCAGGAGCATGAAACTCTAGAATTAAGCTTTGAAAAGTACAATATTATCTTAATGAGTTTGATAATAGGCGCTATATTTTTTGTGTTATTCCCTTGTCTGCTCATGATTAGAGGCATGGTGCAGCAATTTAATCAGACTATCTTTCTGTTTAAGCAAATAGGTCAGGGCAACTATAATAATCATATCAAGACAGATAGGCGAGATGAAATTGGAAAAGTATTGGAATCGCTTAAAGGCATGCAAATTAAACTCGGTTTTGATCGCGAATTAGTTGCTGAGCAAACCGAAGAATTATTGCGAAATCAGTTGGTCTGGAAGCTTGCTATTGAAGGTTCTGGTGCTGCGGTTTGGGATTTAAATATAAAAACTCAAGCTGTGAACTATTCGCCACGATGGCTGGAAATTTTAGGTTATAGTCAAGACGAGATAGTTGCGTCTGATACTAATTGGGGGGCAATGATACACCCCGATGATTTTCTTGGGGTAAAGAATATCATGAAAGAATATCTGGCCGGTGTGATCCCCCTATATTTATGTGAATTTCGTTTACGTTGCAAAGACAATAGTTATCGATGGATGCTCAGTCGCGGCATGTTGATCGATGATGGGCAGTATGAAAATCCGATACGTATGATAGGTACCACTACGGATATCAATGATCTTAAGCTTTCAGAAGAAGCGGGTCATATTGCTAGCCGAGCTAAGTCAGCATTTTTGGCGAACATGAGTCATGAAATACGTACGCCTATGAATGGTGTGGTCGGTATGGTTGATGTACTCATACAAACACCGCTTAATAATAATCAAATAATGATGGTTAATGTGATACGTGAATCAGCCCATAATCAATTATCCATTATTAACGATATTCTTGATTTCTCTAAGATTGAATCGGGTAAGTTAGATTTATCCATCGAAGCCTTTTTAATTGAAGATGTGTTGCAAAGTGTCTGTGTGCTTTTAGAT